>JAZSMP010000189.1:0-4166 GCA_045535915.1 Eubacteriales bacterium
ACCGGTGGTTCTGGGGAACGCCTCAACGTCACGGATGTTCGATACTCCGGTGACGTACATAATCATACGCTCAAAGCCGAGGCCGTAGCCCGCGTGCTTGGTTCCGCCGTAACGGCGAAGATCGCAGTACCAGGAATAATCCTCGGGAGCGAGTCCGAAGCGGGTGATAGCCTCCTCGAGTTTGTCGAGTCTTTCCTCACGCTGAGAACCGCCAATGAGCTCTCCAACGCCGGGAACGAGCATATCTGCCGCGGCAACGGTCTTGCCGTCGTCGTTCTGACGCATATAGAACGCCTTGATGTCCTTCGGGTAATCGGTAACGAATACGGGCTTCTTGAAGACCTGCTCGGTGAGGTATCTTTCGTGCTCGGTCTGAAGGTCGATACCCCACTTGACGGGATAATCGAACTTCACGCCGCTCTCCTCAAGGAGTTTGACGGCATCGGTATAGGTGATGCGTCCGAAATCATTATCTACGAGGTTCTGAAGTCTCTCGATCAGACCCTTGTCGATGAATTTGTTGAAGAACTCGAGCTCTGCGGGGCACTCCTTCATAACGAACTTGACGATATACTTGACCATCGCCTCGGCGGTGTCCATATAGTCGTTAAGATCGGCGAACGCCATCTCGGGCTCGACCATCCAGAACTCAGCCGCATGACGCTGGGTGTAGGATTTCTCTGCTCTGAATGTCGGACCGAAGGTATATACATTCGCGAAAGCCATCGCAAATGTCTCAACGTTGAGCTGACCCGAAACGGTAAGTCCCGTCTTCTTGCCGAAGAAATCCTGAGAATAATCAATCTCTCCCTCGGGAGTCTTGGGAGGATTTGCAAGATCAAGCGTGGTGACCTGGAACATCTCGCCCGCGCCCTCACAGTCGGAGCCCGTGATCAGAGGTGTATGAACGTATACGAAGCCTCTCTCGAAGAAGAAGCTGTGGATAGCGTATGCAACTACCGAACGAACGCGGAACACGGCATTAAAGGTGTTCGCACGGGGACGGAGATGCGCGATCGTACGAAGGTACTCGAGCGAATGTCGCTTCTTCTGAAGCGGGAAATCGGGAGCAGATGCACCCTCAAGAACGATCTCGGTCGCCTTAAGCTCAAAGGGCTGGGGAGCCTCGGGGGTGAGAACGAGGATACCCTTGCAGACGAAGGACGCGCCTACGTTCTGCTTAACGATCTCCTTGTAGTTTTCGAGCTTCTCGCTCTCAACAACGATCTGGAGGTTCGAGAAATATGAACCGTCGTTCAGCTCAATAAAGCCGAAAACATTGCTCGAACGGATGGTTCTTGCCCAACCGGCAACGGTAATTTCGCAGTCTGCAAATTTCTCGGGTGCCGCAAAAATCTCTTTGATTGTGGTTCTTTCCATAACTTGGTTTCCTTCCTTGTATAGGCAAAATGCGGCTTGCCTTTTCAAAAGTGCAATTTTTCATTGAAAAATTGCAGAATTTATCTTTCGTATAACAAATATTATACCATAAAAGCGCGCATTTTGCAAGTCTTATTTTAAAAATCGCAAAAATAATTTTTCAAATTTAGTCTTCGGATGCATTTTTTGTCCAAAAATCCGTCAATTCCGACTGAAGCTCGGGTATATCCGAGGCGAATTTCATATTCTCCCAATGCGGGGGATAGAGGGCACGGTACTTTTCATCGCGGTACCTGTCGTCGATAAGGATAACGACGCCGCGGTCCTCGGGTCTGCGGATAACGCGTCCCGCCGCCTGCAGGACCGAATTCATACCGGGGTAAGTGTAGGCATAATCGTAACCGCACTCGGCGCGGTTTTCGAAATAATCTCGGATAATATTCCTCTCTGCCGAAAGTCCGGGGAGTCCGACACCGACGATCAGCGTGCCGATCAGTCTGCTTCCCGGCAGGTCGACACCCTCCGAAAAGCTTCCGCCGAGAACGCAGAATCCCACGCGGAGCCGTCCCTCGTCCTCCTCGAAAAAGGAGAGGAATTCTTCCCTTTCCTGTCTCGTCATACCGCTGTGTTGGATCGCGACGGGCACGTTCGGATAACGCGTGCAAAATATATCGGTCACGCTCTGCATATATTTATAGGATGGGAAGTAAACGATATAATTTCCTCGCTTCGCCGCGACGGTTGCCGCAATCGCGCCCGCGATTTTCTTATAGGAACGGTCGCGGTCCTCAAAGCGCGTGCTTACTGACGAGAACGCGATGAGCCCGAGGTTTTCGCGCGGAAATGGCGACGGAAGCGAGATGGATCGGCTGTTTTTACCGCCGCCGAGGATATCCGAAAAATAATCCGCGGGCGTCAGCGTTGCCGAGAAGAATATCGATGAATAAGCCTTGCCGAGGGCATCGTCGAGACGCGCCGACGGATCAAGACAGAAGAGCTTCAGCGACACGTCCTCGCCGATCTTCTCGATATAGGTCCGATACCGCTCGTCAAAATTCTCCGCCGCGTCCTGCCACTTTTTGCAAACTGAGCGGAATCGCGACGCCGCAGAGGCGAGGGGCAGATCGGTGCGATGTGTGAAATAGAAGAGATCGGCACGTTCAAGAGCGCGCGCCACAGCATCATCGAGCTCGGGAAGCGGATCGCGGTTGAAATAATAACCGCATCTCACTCCGTCGCGCTCCTGCATATTTTCCTCGCAAAGCTCACCCGCGCGGCACATAGCGCGGTCAAGAGCATCAAGCGCTGATACAAGCGATGCTTCGTTTTGCACAACTTCGCGGAGCTTTTCAACGTCGGCTCTCGTGAGCGAAGCTGAAAAGATGTCTCTTGCGCGTTCGGGGAGGTTGTGTGCCTCGTCGATAAGAAAGATATTTCTGCCTCCGCAGTAGGCTCCGTCACCGAAATAGCGGCGCAACTTCACGGCGGGGTCGAAGGCGTAATTGTAATCACAAATAATTATGTCGCAGTATTCGGAAAGATCAAGTGAAAGCTCGTGCGGACAGACGCCGAATTTTGCCGCCGCCTGCGATATCGCGCCTGCGGGATAACCCTTGTAATTTGCCGTCAGCGACTCGATCGCCGCCGCGGCGCGGTCGTAATAGCCTTTTGCGAGCGGACAGTGTTCGGGATCGCAAACGAAATCGGGGCCGCTCTTGCGCGGACAGATCTGCTCCTTGGCGGTCAGCACCACCGTCCGCAGTCCCGCGCCCGCAGACACCAGTCTTCCCGCGGCGGCATAAGCCTCACGGCGGGTGCTCGCCTTTGCGGTAAGATAAATAACCCGCCTTATATCCGACTTTCCCATGGCTCGGGCGGCACCGTAAAGCACCGAGACCGTCTTGCCGATTCCCGTCGGTGCCTGGGCAAAAAGACGCTTACCGCTTCCGACCGCCGATGCGACAGAGGAGATCAACTCGCGCTGACCCTCGCGCAGACCCGCATGGGGAAATTTCAGACATGAAAGCTCGGGATGCGTTCTTGACATCAACTCGGCTTCACTCGCGGCACGCGGCGCGATCTTTGAGATGAAGGCATGGAGCGCAAGCTCAAGCTCATCCGCAGTATAAACACGGTCAGAGCTTTTTACCTTCTCGCCGTCGGGCGTTGCAATGACGAGACTCGTTGCCACACGCTCATACTTCTTCGATATCGCAAGGCAGGCGGCATATATCATAAGCTGTGCTCTTCCGAGACGCGAAAAAGCTCTCTCAAACGCCGAATGTGTCACTGTCTTGAACTCGGTTACGGTCGGCACTACGCCCTCTCTGACGCCATCTGCACGCCCCGAAATGCGGTAGGTAACGCTTCCGCTCCTGAAATCCGCAGAGATCGGAACTTCAGCTCGGAAGCCTTCGCCCTGAGCGGCTGAAAGCATTTTATGCAGTTCTCTACCTTCCTCGGAGGTCGCACTGTCACCCGAGCCGCCGCCGAGATTTCCGCCCCTTGACGAAATATCGGCAAGCTCGCGCGCTGAGATCAGCATCATATTCAGTTCTCTGTCAAAACGCATGATCTCACCTCATTTTCCGCGCGGGGCAACAATATCTCATTATATTATATGTATATATTACCTCATTTCTTACATAAAGTCAAGCATTTTCACTTTCCACTTTACACTAATAAACAAAAGAACCTCCCGAGGGACAATATCATTAACTTAAGAAAACAACCGAGTTCAAAAAAGAGCTCGGTTGTTTTTGCGAAAAAAAGATGAAAGAAATGTG
>JAZSMP010000252.1:0-4090 GCA_045535915.1 Eubacteriales bacterium
CGCGGGAGATGTTCTCGGTCAGCTCGTTTGCAACGATCTTACCCTTGTTGATGATAACGATCCTGTCGCAGACCGCCTGAACCTCCTGCAGGATGTGCGTGGAGAGAATGAGGGTGTGCTCCTTACCGAGGGTACGGATAAGGTTTCTGATCTCGATGATCTGCTTGGGGTCGAGACCGATGGTGGGCTCGTCAAAGATGATGACGGGCGGGTTTCCGACAAGTGCCTGCGCGATGCCCACACGCTGCTTGTAACCCTTCGAGAGGTTCTTGAGCATTCTCTTGTAGACATCCGTGATCTTAACGACCTCGCAGATCTCGCGGAGATGCTTTTCCTTGTTGAGCTTACAGTTCTTGAGATCGTAAGCAAAGGAGAGGTATTCCTCGACAGTCATGTCGGGGTAAAGAGGGGGCTGCTCGGGCAGATAGCCGATCAGTCTCTTTGCGTTGAGCGGGTCGGCGAGAATACCGACGCCGCCGATCTTGATCGAGCCCGAGGTGGAGGAGAGATAGCCCGTGATCATATTCATGGTCGTACTCTTGCCCGCGCCGTTGGGTCCGAGGAAGCCAAGCACCTCGCCCTTTGCGACCTCAAAGCTGATATCGTCTACGGCTGTGAAATTGCCGTAGTTTTTCACCAGGTGAGAAATTTTAATCATTTCGGTGATCCTTTCGATTTCTTTGCTATTATTATACAATAAGTAGCAATTGCATTTTTACACAGAGTATAGTATATCATAAATATATTAATTGTATATGAACATTGTCGCTTTCTGCGCGAAAAGGTTATGAATTTAACGTGATTTTTGTGTGATTTATACATATTTATTATAATTTTCGTCGCACCGGCAATCACACAACCTCTGTCATTATTCAAAAAGCGAATCAAAATCAATCCCGAATTTAATCAAATTGACCTTAACTCCGCCTTTGGCGGATCTTAACTCACGCCATCGGTGCGACAAATATTGCTCTCAAATTTTTTATTTGACTTTTTCTTTAATATATGGTATAATATTATGAATTAATATTTTCACAGGAGTTTTTACGAATGAACGAGAAAAAAGTTCACGTCATACATACCGTTTGCGGTTGCGTCATCTCCGCGGCGCTGATCGTTGCGGCAGTCTGTCTGATAATTTCCGCTTACACGATCTACAAATCGGGCGACTCACCCTACACGCCCGAGAGCATCGACGCGGAATACGCGAAGATCGCGGTTCCGCTTTGGATAGCAATTGGCGCAGTTATCGCTGGAATCATCCTCAATATCGCGCTCCCGATGCCCAAATCCAAGGCAAAAGCGCTGAAGGATCCATTTATTCGCCTCCGTATCATGCAAAAAAAGCTTCCCGAAGGCGTTATCCACGACGGCATCGCCCGCCAGCGCTACGTCCGCAAAGCTTACCGCGCGTTCTTTGCGATCATGTGTGCAGGAAGCTTCGTTCCCGCTGTCATAGCACTTTGTGATTACGATTATTTTACAGTTGACAATCTCAACCCCGCACTTCTGCGCACCGTAGGTCTGCTTGCAGTAGGCGTTGTCCTTTCGGGAGTTCTCCTTTTCATCCTTTCCATCATCGAAAGGAGAAGTGCCGAACGTGAGATCGAGTGGACAAAAGTTGCGCTTTCGCAAAGTGATAAATCCGACAAAAAAGTCACACAAACAAACGTTAATAAGGTAAATATCGTACGTCTCGTTCTCGTAGGAGTTGCTTGTGCCCTCATCGTCATAGGGCTCACTCAGGACGGATTCTACGACGTTCTGCAGAAAGCCATCAGAATTTGCACCGAGTGCATCGGCCTCGGTTAAGGAGGTAAAGTCATGAAAATCAAAGAATGGTTCGCCTCTCACAAGCCGACGAAACGCCGTCTTATCCAGCTCTACGCCGCCCTTCTCTTCAACGCAAATCTCAAGGGATTCGGCAACGGGCGCATCTATCGCGGAAACCTCAAGGGCATCTGCGCCCCCGGCATCAACTGCTATTCCTGCCCCGCGGCATCGGCGGCATGCCCGCTCGGCTCGCTCCAGAACGCGCTGACGGCGGCAAATAAGTCGATCCCCTATTATATGGTCGGCATAATCCTCCTCTACGCGCTCCTTCTCGGACGCTGGATCTGCGGATTCCTCTGTCCCTTCGGACTCATCCAGGATCTTCTTTATAAGATCAAGACCCCTAAAGTCAAGAAAAACCGCCTGACAAAGATTCTTTCGAAGATGAAATACGTCATTCTTGCCGTTTTCGTCTTTGCGCTTCCGCTGATATACGCCTTCCGCGAGTTCGTTCTGCCCGCTTTCTGCAAATACATATGCCCCGCGGGAACGCTCGAGGGCGCGGTCGGACTCCTTTCCAACCCCGAAAACGAGAACATGTTCTCGATGCTCGGCCCGCTTTTCACCTGGAAATTCTTCCTTCTCGTCGTATTTATGCTCGGCGCGGTCTTCATTTACCGCTTTTTCTGCCGTTTCTTCTGCCCCCTCGGACTCATCTACGGCCTTTTCAACAAGATCTCCTTCGTCGGCGTTTCGGTTGAAAACGACAAATGCACCGAGTGCGGACGCTGCCTTTCGGTCTGTAAGATGGACATCTCAAAGGTCGGCGACGTCGAATGTATCCAGTGCGGCGACTGCATTTCCGAGTGCCCGACCTCCGCGATCTACCGCCGAGGCCCGCGCTTCCTGATCGATCCCGGCACACCCGGCGGCGCTCCTCTCACGGGCGAGCCCGAGCGTGACGAAAAGATCATCAAAAAGAATAAATTCTCCAAACGCATCGTTGCCGCTGTCCTCGCAGTCGTGCTTTGCGGCGCGCTCATATACTATAATTTCATCGACAAAGTACCCGAAGCCGTGACGGGTGCCGAGGTAGGGCAGATGTGCCCCTCCGAGGAGATCCCGCTCTATAATTCCGA
The DNA here is from genome assembly GCA_045535915.1 of Eubacteriales bacterium. Taxonomy (GTDB): domain Bacteria; phylum Bacillota; class Clostridia; order Oscillospirales; family CAG-272; genus CAG-390. The sequence continues at coordinate 2,913 of JAZSMP010000252.1, forward strand.
TCAGACCTTCGGTTTCAGCGTGACAACGACGAACAGCCGCGTCCGCGTTATCAACTTCTGGGGCACATGGTGCGGTCCCTGCGTTGCCGAGCTTCCGCATTTTGACGAGCTCGCAAGCGTATACGACGGCGAGGCGGTATTTATCGCCATCCATTCGAGCTATGCCGCAGACACAGCGGAAGCGTATGTGCTCGAAAACTACGCCGACTCGAAGATGCTCTTCGGTCAGGGCGACGAGACCGATTCCTACTTCTACGCCCTCGGCGGCGGTGACACTTGGCCGATGACGGTCGTTCTTGACTCGGAAGGCGTCGTCAGCGCGCGATTTGACGGATCTGTTGATTATGAGACGCTGAAGGCGGCAATTGAAGAAGCGTTAAAGTGACTAGTGACTAGTGGAAGGTTAATTTCCGAGCCGAAAGGCTCGGAAATTTTCTTTTTATTGAAAAAAGAAAAGCGAAAAAGTTTAGGTCCACCTTTTTCAAAAGGTGGCGCAGTCAAGGGCGCGTAGCCCTTGCCGCACTCCGCAGAGTGCAGAATACTCTCTTGTGCTTCAAACAGACTGCGTCCCGCAGACTGTTTGGAAGGAGTAAAACCGTCCCTTGCGGGCGGTTTTCGCTCCTTCACCCTCGCGCGCCCGTTTCAGGCACGCGATTACTATAGAGTTTTCGTCCTACTACGGGCTCATATAGAAAATTTCGCGCCTACACATATCCGAGGACGATATCCTATAAATAAACATATTTTAAATCGGGACCCACCCCTTACTCCCCTCCCTTGAACAGGAAGGGGATATTTATTAGCGCGTCCTTTTTTGTTTAGCGTTCTAAATGTAGTTAAAACAAAGTACACGCTCTATGAAACTAAATGATTATCAAAAACATTAAACTAAAATCTTTGCACTTTAAGAAGATTAACGAAGGTCAGAAAGCTAAACAATGGAATTTGCACACTTTAAACTCCTCCCTCCGGTTTACGGAGGGAGGGTGGGAGGGAGCTCCCGATTTGAAACAGACAAAATTACCCGGATATCGACAAAAACTATGTCTGAAAAGAAAATTCGAGCAAAAACGAGGCATCCCCCTCCCCGTTCAGGGTGAGGGGGAGCGAGGGGGTGGGTCCCTCTCCACCGGCGCGCGAAATTTTACCGCCAAGCAGTATGAAGAAGCGCAATTCCG
>JAZSMP010000362.1:0-1712 GCA_045535915.1 Eubacteriales bacterium
CCGAAATGCCCGATGCGAAGTATTATATTTTCCATTGCGACAAGGACAAGTCGGTAAATCTCACACTTCACTCTGAAAAATTTGTCGAAGCTATGAAGACGTGCGGCAAGGATGTCGAGCTCGAAATAATCCCCGACCGCGGACATTGCAAGCTGACTTATGCGGCAAATGACAAGAGACTGCATCTCGCTCTCGATTATATCGGAGGTACCAAATGATACCGAATGTATGCGATTTCAAAAAGGAAGAAATAGTCGATATTCTTCTCCGCGAGGAATACGGATATCTCCCGCCCGCGCCCGTGTCCATGCGCGCGGAGCTTACCGAAAGAGACAAAAGATTCTGCGCGGGCAAAGCCGATCTTGAAATCTATAATCTGATCTGCGATTGCCCCTTCGGCGAATTTTCGTTCCCCGTAAGAGTTGTTATTCCGAAGGCGAACAGACCTGTTCCCGCTTTCATTCACATCAATTTCCGCCCCGACGTGCCCGATAAATATCAGCCGACAGAGGAGCTTATTGATGCGGGTTACGCCGTGTTCTCCTTCTGCTATGAGGAAGTTTCCTCGGATGACGGCGACTTCACAAACGGTCTTGCGGGACTCATTTATCCCGACGGCAAACGCCCCGCGGACGGTTGCGGAAAGATCGGTCTCTGGGCGTGGGCGGCAATGCGCGTGCTTGACTGGGCGCTGACGCTTGATTCTATAGATCACAGCCGAATTACCGTCACGGGTCATTCGCGCCTCGGCAAGACTGCGCTTCTTGCGGGTATGCTCGACGAGAGATTCTACTGCGCGATCTCGAACGATTCGGGATGCGCGGGCGCGGCTATCGCAAGGGAGAACACGGGCGAGACGGTGAAAAAGATCGTCGACCGCTTCCCCTGTTGGTTCTGCGAGAACTATTACAAATACTCGGATAACGAGGATGCCATGCCATTTGATCAGCATTTCCTCGTTGCCGCCAACTACCCCCACCGTGTTTACGTTGCAAGTGCGGAGGATGATGCCTGGGCGTGCCCGAAGAACGAGTTTTTTGCCTGCATTCTTGCAGGTGAATATTACAAGAAACACGGCGGAGCAGGATTTCCCGAAAACGGCGGAATGCCCGAATGCGGCAAGCCGATTCTGGGCGGTGACATCGGATATCACATCAGACACGGATCACACTACCAGAGCCGCGAGGACTGGAATTATTATATCAAATTTCTTGAAAGCTGAGGACAATAAAATGAAGTACGTATTTGACCATGATTTTCATATTCATTCGGAGCTTTCCTCCTGCTCGCGCGACCCCGAGCAGAGCCCCGCGCGCATTCTGAAATACGCAGAGGACGAGGGACTTCACACGATCGTTATTGCCGATCATTTCTGGGACGAGACCGTGCCCGGCGCGTCGAAGTGGTATTCAACACAGGATTTCGCGCATATCTCAAAGTCCAAGCCTCTGCCGCAGAGCGATAAGGTACGCTTCCTCTTCGGTTGCGAGACCGAGATGGACAAAAATATGACTGTCGGTTGCTCGCGCGAGAGAATGGAGGAGCTTGACTTTATCGTTGTCCCGACAACACATTTCCATATGGAAAGATTTACGATCGCGGAGGAATGCCTCGCAACACCGCAGACTCGCGCGCAGGTTTGGGTAGATAAGCTTGATGCGCTCCTTTCGATGGATCTGCCTTTCCATAAGATCGGCATCGCGCATCCGGTA
>JAZSMP010000242.1:0-7738 GCA_045535915.1 Eubacteriales bacterium
TTTTCAACGACCCAATCGCCGGGGATATGCCCTTTGGCTTCAATTACTCTCTCTGTAGTAGCATTGCAAACAACGCAGCGTGCGACCTCTTTACCCGCCTCGGTACAGGTTGCGGCAAGCTCCATAACGTAAAAATCATAAGTATGTCCTTTTGCGGGGATCTCATTAGAATAAACGATTTCAAGGCACATATGGCAATGAGCAACCTCTCTGCCCTTCTCGGTGCAGGTAGGCTCGATTTCCGTCCTTACCGGGCTCAGCTGATGCTTGAGGACGGGGACCTCCTTGGTCTCTACAATCTCAGAGCAAAGCTCGCAGACCTTTTCTTCTATTCCCGGTACGGTACAGGTTGGATTTCTTGAAGTGACCACCTTGTATTGCCAATGGTTCAGAGATTTCTCTTCCTCTTGCTTCATACGATATCCGCAGACACGGCATTCAAGATGCCGAATGCCCGATTGAGTGCAGGTTGCCGGAGGATCCCACTTCCAGACTCCTATATTATGTCCGGGTGCGGGAACGTCTTCGCTTTCCTTTTCACCGCAAGCGCAGCTTCTCTCCCTCACACCGTCCTCGGTGCAGGTGAAGGTTTCTGTCCATTCACTCCATTCGTGAACGTGCGGAGCCTGCGTTGTTTCGGGAGCACTTGTTTCCGCGGGAGCTTCGCCGTCTTTGCAAGAGGCAAAAATAACGGTGAGCAGCAAAAGCAAAAGTGCAAGGGAATTAAGACTGATTATTTTTCTCATCTTAAATTTACCTCCTGTGTTTGGTAACTTTATTGTATCATATGCCAATAATGCTTGTCAAGATATATTTATCTTGCTGTGTACACTTTAACAAAAAAATCACACTTGCGTGTGATTTTTTTGTATAATATTCATATTTTTGATTTATTTACCTTTTACTCTGAATAGCATTCCCTCTCCGGGTTCAAAGGTGTGGCAAAGAACGCCGTTTTCGTTTCTTACGGCAATTCCGTCGGCTTCGGCATCCTTCCAAGAGGAAGTAACTGTATCGAAGTATTCCAATCCCGAAGCTACATCAAGGAATCTGACCGTATTTCTTGAATTCTCGGTATCGGTGTACATTCTGTTGGTTATCATAAAACTTCCGTCGTCAAAGAATCCGATGACCACAGCAGAGTCGGATTCAATCTCGCCGAGATCGCCGTAGGAAGAATAATACTCACAACCCTTCTCAAGGCTTCCACCGCCCTTTGAGCGGGTGTGGAAGACTGCGGTGGAGTTCTTGCCGAACAACTCATTTCCGAGCTGCAGAAGCCCTTTATTGATCTCCTGAACGTCGTAGTAGTGCGGGTATATCTTACCAGTGGTGTCCATGCATGCATTGCTCCAACCCTCGGCAAGGAGCTCTGCGCCCAGCCAGTAGGTAAAGTACGAGATGCGCTTCATGCCGTAGGTCAGGCACATATTGACCTCCCACTCGATCTGATACTTTGTCAGATCGGCGTAGCTCATATGCTCGGTAAGGAGGATTATGAGCATGGGATCGATCTCATTTGCTATAGCGGTATCGCGTATGATCTCGATATTCTCAAAGAAGCCCTTTCGCGTGCCCGTTTTCTGGAAATGATAGTGATCGTAGCTGATATACGGAGGCTTGACGGTCTCAATGAATTTATCGAGATGCTCCTGATAGGTCTTCGTTCCGAGCTGCGTAGTATTCGCGTAGGTCGGGAAAAGATTTATCATCACCTCGCGCTCGGGGTCAATGCGGCGGAGCGCGTCAACCACCCTCGCGAGCGCGGGGAAATCGGTCGCACAGGGCTCATCCTTTATCCACCATTCCGTGATAACGTCAAGGTAATCCTTGTAATCGTTGACAGTCTCGGTTACAAGAGCATCGATCTCCGACTGTGAGGTCAGAGTCTGCGCGTGAATAAGTCTGTTGTCCTTGAGACCCGAGCAGGTCATGCCGTATTTACGAAGATAACCGAGCGCGGTCTTATTGATCGTGGGATCGTAGCCCTCAACGGGAATGCTCGTAAAGCCGCATTCCGCAATCTTCTTTATGTATTCCTCGTTACAGAGGTCCTGTCCCTGCGGGCCGTAATAATAGGTTATCTCAAATCTTTCCATACCGTTTGTACCTGCCGTTTTCTGTTCGGTGAAGCTGTGGTCATACGTGATAAGCGCGGCGACGGGATGTTCGGCGCCATCGAATTCAAATTTTCCTTCAAGCAGGATCTTCCGCTCTGTCGTTACTGCGTTTGCCGATAATACCAAGGGAAGGACCATCAGGCAAGCAAATACGAACGCCGCTCCTCTTTTCGGGTTCTTTATAACAAAGAAAGCCGAAATAAGCAGAGCGAAGATCACAGCCGCGCCGGATACAACAGCACCGCAGCCCTTGGATTCAAGCTCTTCGGTCACGGGAGTCGAGCCTACGGTCTCGACAGCGTCGCGGCTCATAAGCTTATAATACACTGTTTCGGATCCGCTCGCGGAGACGTTCAGCTTCGTCAAAGGCTCGCCCGAATCAAGCAGGAACGCGTCGGGAATAGTGAGTTCGACCGAAATATCCGAGATATTCACGGCGTTCTCCGCAATTGCTATAGAAACCGAGACAGAGACCTCAGTTTCGTTCACGGGAAGGAGATAAAGTTCAGCTGTGATGCCGTCCTTTTCATCCTTTGCCGCAGGCGCGGACTCCTTGGTTGCAAACGCGCAAAGCGAAAGAGCGAGGGAAAGAAGCAACGTGCACGCGGTAAATATGATATTCTTTTTCATATCTTGCCCCTTATTCGGCATCATTGGCAAAATCTATCTTTATACTTCCCACGCCGCCTTCGATCTTTATGAGAGCAGAGCCCGCACCGATCTTGGAATTGCCGACATTTGAGCCGTCAACGGTGATCTCACCCATACCCTTTTCAAGATCGAGAGTGTATCCTTCCTTATTTCCGCGAAGGGTGAATATTGCTTCACCGACGCCAAGGGAGACATCGCTTCTTCCGCGGAGTATGCCGTCAAAACTAAGAGCACCAACTCCCATATCGAGATCGATGGCACAGATATCGGCATTCAGGAAAGTGAGTGCTCCCGCACCGCCGTCGATATCAGCTTCACCCGAAACTGTCAGCGAATCAAGGATCGTCTCACCTGCACCGAGATCAAGATCAAACCTTGCGCAAGTCAGAGAGTTTATTTCGAACTTTCCCGCGCCGCTATTGATATCCACATTTTCGAATACCGTGCCTGAGGGGTAGATTACCTCGACAAAAGCAGATTCCACATGTCGGTTCACTTTTGTCTTATCCTTGATCTGAAGCTTGCCGCCGCTTTCCTTGGCGGTAAGATTTTTAAGATTTGTCTTTACCGTGATCTTTTCACAATCCTCGGCTTTGAGTGTAAGCCTTGCCATAGAGATCTCGAGTTCAAGGCTTTTGACGTCAGCCGAAAACTCCAGGCTCTGGGATTCCTCGGCAATTACAGAGTCAGAGTCCACAAAGATCAAGCCAAGAAGGCTGACCGCCCATCCAATAATATTAGCTATAAGTATGATGGCAAAGCCTATAGCGCAGTATCTTACCGTTTTTTGCCAGGGCTTCATTTTATATCAACGCCTCCAAAAAGCGCAAGTCCGCTTATGTAAAGAGTCACGACGTTTTCCTCGTCCTTATCGTATCTGCGGCTTTTGTTTGAAACGGCACCGAAAAGCGATGTTGATTTAACACGCACCTTTACGCCCTCGGGTACGATAATATCCACTCCGCCGAAGATGGCAGAGATCTTGATCGCCGAATCGGGTTCGATCACGGCACCGCGGAGGTCATAATCAACTCCGCCGAATATCGCGTTGATCTCCGCACCGCGGAAGACCTTTCCGCTGAGGTCAACTTTTGCGCCGTTGAAGATACAGAATACGTTGTCGATATCGCCCTCATACTTCTCAAAGCTTTCCTCGATCTTTTCTGTATGGCGCTCTTTGAAGGAAGACAGTATCATCTTCAATCCGATAAGTACGATAATCGCGGGTACGGCAAGCTTCATAACCGTGCCGTAGCTGAGAATATCTCTTGCGCAGAGAAGCAGAATAACACCGGCAGCAAGTCCGATCGCGGAATCGACTTTATCACTCGAGGTGAAAAGAGAAACTGCGCTCGGAACTATGATAAAGAGTGTCCACCAACCATCAAAGAAGATCTCAACCTTTACAAGATCGAGTGCTGAAAGCGCCCAGACAAGTCCCGCGGCAATGAAAATAATTCCCCAAAGTATAGATTTGTTCTTTTTCATTTTCGAGTCCTCCTTAATAAAGACAAATTTGTATCCGATTTACGCCTTGGTCAATTTGGCGTATGTTGCCATAAGCTTTTTGGTTCCGACATTGTCGAAGACGACCTCGTACATAATATCCGAGCCCATCTGCTTCGCGGAGATTACCTCTCCCTCTCCGAAAGCCATATGCTTGACTCTGTCGCCGGGTTCGAAGACAAGCGCGGGTTTCTTCATCGGAGCAGTCTTGGTAGTCACAGCCGGTCTCTGCACCGTCTTTATGGGAGCAGTACCGGGTCTCTGAACGGGACGCATATTCGCGCCCGAAGAAGCACCTCCGATATATGTCTTTGCACCGCCCGAGTAGTTGCCCCACGAGTATTCGCTCGGCTTTTCCTGCTTTTTAACCTTTTCATCGACAAGCTCGGCGGGGATATCCTGAACAAAACGCGAGACGGGATTGTACATTGTGCGTCCGTAGAGAAGTCTTCTGCCCGCGCGGAAGAGGAAAAGCTCCTTCTTGGCACGTGTTATCGCAACATATGCGAGTCTGCGCTCCTCCTCGAGCTCACCTGGATCGTTCATAGACTGCGTACCCGGGAAAATTCCTTCCTCGAGTCCGGGGATGATGGCAACGGGAAATTCAAGTCCCTTTGCGCTGTGTATGGTCATGAGAACGACTGCGTCCGCAGTCTCGTCAAAGCGGTCAACGTCGGCAACAAGCGCGGTCTCCTCGAGGAAGCCCGTGAGCGTCGGCTCCTCGTTGTTTTTCATATATTCGATAACGCCCGAAACAAATTCATCGACGTTATCAAGTCTGTCCTGCTCCGCTTCGCCGCCGTCAATGAGCATCTGACGGTATCCCGAACGTTCAAGCACGTTCGTTACGAACGCATCGAGTGGACAGCCGTCGTCAAGCATCTTGCGCAGACCGTCGATCATTTCTGCAAATGAAACGAGGATATGAGCCGAACGCGAGAGCGCGATATGGCGGTAAGCCTCGCGCATGACCTCAAACATCGTCTTGCCCGTTTCGTCCGCAATGCTCTCAACGGCATTCAGCGTGACCTCGCCGATCTTTCTCTTCGGCTCGTTTATGATACGCTTCAGGCGCACACGGTCTGCGGGGTTGTTGATAAGCTGAAGATAAGCCACAACGTCCTTGATCTCCTTGCGGTCCCCGAAACGCACACCGCCGTAAATGCGGTAAGGAAGCGCGCTCTTGGCAAAGGTACGTTCGATCGTATTTGCCTGTGCGTTTACACGGTAAAGCACGGCAAAATCACGGTAGCTGTATTTTTTCTCGGCAACGAGCTTGAGGATCAGATCCGATATCCTTCTCGCCTCGCTCGCCTCATCCTCACATTCCTCAAGAACGATCTTCTTGCCCGAGCCGTTTTCTGTCCAGAGGGTCTTCGGGCGTCTGCCCGCATTCTTTCCGATAACGGCATTTGCCGCATCGAGGATGGTCTTGGTCGAGCGGTAATTCTGCTCGAGCTTGATGACCCGCGCGTCGGGATATGTAGTATCAAAACTCAAAATATTTTCAATGGTAGCTCCGCGGAAGCGGTAAATGCTCTGATCGTCGTCGCCTACTACCATAATATTACGCCATTCGCAGGCAAAAAGCGAACAGAGCGCAAACTGCGCGGGGTTGGTATCCTGATACTCGTCAACGCAGATGTATCTGAACTTGCCCGCATAATACTTGCGGACGTCCTCGTGATCGCGGAGAAGGAAGACAGTGCGCATGATAATATCATCGAAATCAAGCGCGTTCGAGGCATCCATCCGCTTCTGATATTCGCGGTAGATACGCGCGTATATCTTCTCGCGGAAGCCCATCTTCGAATTCTGCTCGTATCCGTCCGGGTCAAGAAGATTTTCCTTTGCCTTGCTGATGACGCCCGCAACACTCTTGACCGTGAAGGATTTTTCATCGATATTCTGTTCCTTCATGATCGCGGTAAGGAGCTTTTTGGTATCATCGGTATCGTAGATGGTAAGGTTGTCGTTATATCCGAGTCTTTCGCCGTATTTGCGAAGGATACGCATACAGATCGAGTGGAATGTTCCCGCCCAGATTGCTTTGGGGATCTCCGGATCGTCAAACATCCTGCCGAGACGCTCCTTCATCTCGTTTGCCGCCTTGTTCGTAAATGTGATGGCAAGAACGTTCCAGGGCGGGCAGGGCGAGGTTATAAATTCATCGAGTATCGGGGAAATAAACTCCGCAGGATAGGTCGCGGCTTCCTCGAGCGCGGCAACCGTGATCTCATTGATATCCGCCGGGACCTCCTCGCTCCAATAGGCGTTGCCGTATTTGATTATCTGTGCGATTCGGCGGACGAGCACCGTTGTCTTGCCGCTTCCCGCGCCCGCAATGACGAGCAAGGGTCCCTCCGTTGCAAAGACCGCGTCGCGCTGGCGGTCGTTGAGGTTGGTAAGCGCCTTCTCAAAAAGGCGTCTTTTGGCTTTTATGTATCTTTCACTAAGTGTGGGCATTTCAAATCCTTATAAAAACCGGCTGTCGCAAAAAGCAACAGCCGGAAAGTAAGTTATCGGTCTATATTTCCTCAGTTGTTTCTGTTCTGATTCTGATTGTTATTCTGGTTGTTCTTGTTCTGATTGTTGTTCTGGTTACGGTTCTGGTTTTCCATTTCCGTTTCCTCCTTGATTTTTAGTTGGGTACCGCGACTTTAGTATGGCCGGATATTCAGGTTTTATCCTTGGGCTTAAAAATCACTGCTGCCAAAAGGCCAAAGAAGATGGCCGCAGTGATGCCACCGGCAGAAGCCTTCAATCCGCCGGTGAGAGCGCCCAGCAATCCGTCCTGCTGCACGGCTTCTTTGACACCTTTTGCCAAAGTATTTCCAAAGCCGGTGAGGGGAACGGTGGCGCCGGCACCGCCCCATTGAACCAGTGGTTCGTAGATGCCCAAAGCACCCAATACCACACCGGCCACCACATAAATGACCAAGATCCGTGCCGGGGTCAGTTTGGTCTTGTCAATGAGAATTTGACCGATGGCACACAGAATCCCGCCTAAGACAAATGCCTTCAGATACTCCATATTATCTCCTTTCCGCACCGATGGAAACAGCGTGGCAGACTGCCGGGATGCTCTCGCCCTGCTGGGTGGACAAAGGGGATAAAAGGGCACCGGTGCCGCAGAACAGAATGTTCTTCAGTTTCCCCTTGGCCATCTGCTGCAGCAGGTATCCGCACAGGACTACCGACCCACAGCCACAGCCGGAGCCGCCTGCGTGGACATCCTGCTTCTGCAGATCAAAGATCATGGTTCCGCAGTCATCGTAGACCCCTCCGATGCCCAAACCGTCCCGGCGGAAAAAGTCCAGCAAGATCTCCTTGCCCACAAGGCCAAGGTCACCTGTGACGATGAGATCGTAGTCGGCAGGGGAGAGGTTCAGGTCGTCAAAATGGGTCTTGATGGTGTCATAGGCCGCCGGGGCCATAGCGGCACCCATATTGTTGGCATC
>JAZSMP010000070.1:0-2717 GCA_045535915.1 Eubacteriales bacterium
GTGCGCCGTTTCGGAGAGCCATAGCGTAGAGGTCGCAGATAAGCTTACCCGATACCGAATCGAAAGCTCCGTTCATTCTGTTTTTGTCCTGGGCAAAGGCGTAGACGAGTCTGCCGCCGACCGCACCGTAACCGCAGATGACTCCCGCGGGTTCATCGGAATCGGATGATCGGGTCATATACGCGCCGACTCGCGAGAAGGTCCCGTGGTCGAAAAGCGCGGTGATCCTTGCTTGCGCGGTGTAGCTGCCCGAGCTCTCGACCGCCGCGGAGATATCGATCTCACGGAGCATTTCGGTCAGCTTTTCAGCCGTCATCGCGCGGCGCAGGCTTTTATTTTTTTCTTTAGAGTTATTATCCATAGATTTTTCTCCAAATCCATATTATCAATTAATTATACCATATATTCCTCTTTTTTACAATAGATAAATTGATATCCGATTGAAAATGGCGCGTAAATATGGTATAATAGTGTCATAAAACCCAAATTCTCGCATTCCGAGAGTGATTCTCGGTCGCGGGGGTGGTAATTTTTCCGACGTTATGGTAGAATGTAGTCACAGCCGAGCCGGCAAGGCTGATTCAAACCTTATGGAGGTAACATCATGGAAAAGAAAACAATAGGCAAATTTATAGCCGTTCTGCGAAAGGCAAACGGCATGACTCAAAAAGATCTCGGCGACAAATTATTCGTATCGGATAAGACCGTCAGCCGTTGGGAGCGCGACGAGTGTGCGCCCGAGCTTTCGCTGATACCCGCAATTGCGGAGATATTCGGGATCACTACGGATGAGCTTCTGCGAGGGGAGCGTAACGCAAATAGCTTCGACGAACCGCAAAGCGATGACGCAGTAATAAAACAAAAGAAGAAAAGCGAAAAGCAGTTCAAGGCGATGCTTTTCTCCAAAAAGCGCAAATTCGATAATCTCTCCCTCATTTCAATTGGTATCTCACTGTTCGGACTAATTATCGGAATGATAATCAACCTCGGTTTCTCGAAGGGATTGATTGCATTCTTTGTCACCTCAGCATTTTTGCTCGCGGGAACCATTTGCCAGATCTGCTTTACCTCGAACGCAAGGACAGCCATTAATGAGGATGACGACTACCGCGATCTTACGGAGGCAGCAAACACTTCGTTTTTACAAAAATCTATTGAAGTTTATTTTGTAAATATCGCGATCTTCGCGTTCTGTCTGCCACTTGTCACGCTCATCAACGGCGCAAATTTCGGTCTTGAATTCGGATCTTGGATTTTGTACGGAATTGCATTCTCTGTCGCAGGCATCATTCTTGCATACCTGATCTTCCGCATTATTCTCAAGCCTGCGCTGATTCGACGGAATATTCTCATTTTTAATGAAGTGGGACTTGCGCGTGAAAAATATACGCGAAAGCTTCTCATTCGTCTTTCGTCGGTCAGCTTGGTTATCGCAATTCTTCTCGGTGTTGCGATAGCGGTCGTTGAAAGTATCGGTACCGCGGGATTTGCCGACAAAATAGTACTTGAAACTCCCGAAGAGTTCAAGGAATATATGGAATCAAGCTATGACGAGGAAAAAAACGAATCGGGCGATTGGTATTACGACGCTGACGGAAATTTAGTGGGCAGTGCACTCATCATCGACGAGGACAATCTCGAGCCTTTCAAGAATTCTGTCGTTCTGCGAGACAAGCAAGGTAACGAAATTCTCGAATACTATTATCATAACAATCTTTATTCACACATTGAGTATAACACCGAATCCGAAGATCAATGTCCGATAACGGTCTACACACGTGAGGCAATGAGAGAAGCGAGAGTGTTGATATCTGAGATCAAAACTGTGCTTGGTATCGCCATTTTCGCAGAGATTGCACTATTCGCAGGAATTTACATTATCAAAGTAACAAAGAAAAAGAATTAAAATCAACAGAGCACCGCCCGCGCGGTGCTCTGTTTCATATCAGAAATATTCGTGCTTGCAATTCGGGCATTTCGGGTAATCGAAATCGTGGACGGTGCCGCAGTCGGGGCAAGTCCGCTTCGGGGTCTCGTCGTCGATCGTCTCGTTCTCTGCGAGGAAAAACTCGAGCTTACGGCACTTGGGGCAAACATAAATCTGCACTTCAAGCGCACCCGACAGAAGATTGGGCAGGTCGCCGAGAACCCAACCGGTCTTACCGAGCTGTAGCTTCTCACGCGACAGATACTGCATCTCTTCTCCGCAACGGAGACAGGACATCTTGCTCATAATTGCAATTAAAGATTGAAGTACTTATCAAACTCAGCGGGGTGCGGGATCTTGGACATCTCGCTGCACTCGGCGCGCTTGGTCTTGATGAAGTTCTTGATAAGCTCCTCGGGGAATACTCCGCCCGCGGTGAGGTAGTCGTGGTCTGCCTCAAGAGCAGAGAGTGCTTCCTCGAGAGAAGTGGGAAGTCCCTTGAGCTTTGCCTTTTCCTCCTCGGGAAGGTGGAAGAGATTGAAGTCATAGGGTCCCCAGCCGTTTGCGTGGGGGTCTATCTTGTTCTTGACACCGTCGAGACCCGCCATAAGGATAGCGGCGTAGCAGAAATAGGGGTTGCAGGTCGCATCGGGGTTACGAAGCTCGAAACGGCGCTTCTCGGGCGACTTTGCGTATGCGGGGATACGGATGACTGCGCTTCTGTTCGAGGTCGCATAGCCGATCGTGACAGGTGCCTCGAAGCCGGGAACGAGTCTCTTGAAGGAGTTGG
>JAZSMP010000168.1:0-5169 GCA_045535915.1 Eubacteriales bacterium
CTGCGCCCCCTTCACCCCTGCATCGCGAGTGCGAACATAGCTTTCTGCTTTTTGTGCATTTTGCTATATTCAATTTTTTGTCGTAAGTTTGTCGCAATCTGATGGCAGTTCATCACGAACTGCCATTTGTTTTAGAATTGAGAATAGAATGCTTTGTTTATCTTATCGGAGATTTCAAGCATATCGTTTTTGTTGACCTTCACGACCTGTCTGTCGTAGGTGACGAGTCCGTTTGTCTCGTCCTCGACGTCGCTGACCTGCGTGTAGACTGTGGCGCAGAGTCCGCGGTCGATCATCGGGATGACCTCGTCGAGGTAGAGGGATTTGAGTGCCTCGCTGAATTTTTCGGTATCCGTGAAGAATCGGTAGCCGTAGGTCTTGTCAAGGTTGAAGGAATGTCCCTCGATCTTGCAGGAGTAGCCGCCGAATTCCGAGAGAACGAGAGGGCGGTCGGGGTCGTTTTTGAGATCGAGCTTTTTGAAGTAAATATGCTCGCTCTGCACGTCGCTTTCCTTTTCGACAAACCAGCCCGAGGTTGCATCCCAAATTCTGCTTGGATCGAGAGCCTTGAGTCGGCGGTAGTTTTCGTCGGCGTCAAACTGTCCCCAACCCTCGTTGAAGACCGTGTAATAAACTACCGAGGGGTGGTTGTAGAGGAGCTTGACGGTCGCCTCGGTCTCGCGGGTGAATGCGGCGCGGCGGATGGGATTTGCGCGGTGCGTGATGCCTTTTTTCAGACCGATCGTGGGCAGGGCGGTGTCAATGAGGAAGCTGTATTTTCCGCTGTTGACCATATCCTGGAAGACGATCATACCGTATTTGTCGCAGTAATAATAGAACAGCTCGGGTTCGATCTTGATGTGCTTGCGGAGCATATTGAAGCCGAGCTCCTTCATCTTGAGGATGTCATAGCGGTAGCCCTCGGGCGTCGCGGGGGTGTAGATGCCGTCGCTGTAGTAGCCCTGATCGAGCAGACCGTGGAAGAAATAGGGCTTTTCGTTGAGGGTTATATAGGATTTGCCGTTAATCTTCGCCGTTCCGACGGTACGGAGAGCGAAATAGGATTCGATCTTATCCTCGCCCGATTCAAGCGTAAATTCATAAAGATACGGATCCTCGGGAGTCCAGAGATGCGGGTCATCGACTTTGAGTTCAAATTCATCGCCCTCGAAGCGGTATTGCTTGCCATCAAGGGTGATGACTTTTTCATTCTCGCCGCCTTCGATCTTGAATCTGACAGAATCGAGAGAGGGCGTCATCTTTATATCGCGTATATAATTTTCGGGAACAGCCTCAAGCCATACAGCCTGCCATATACCGCTGATGGGTGTGTACCACATTCCGCCTCGGTCACGGCGCTGTTTGCCGTAGGCATAATCAGAATTTAGCGGATCGCTTACCAACACAGTAATGGAATTTTTGCCGATCTTCAGAGCTTCTGTTATATCGTGTTCGACGGAAAGATATCCGCCCTTGTGACGAAAAAAGCCTTTGATCGTATTTACGTAGATGATGGATTCCTGATCGATCGCGCCGAGGTGCAGTATTACGCGCCCGGAGAGCATTTCTTCGGTGATGGTAAAGTTTTTATGATATTTGTATACATCGCCTTTTTTCATTGTCCGATCAATTCCGGAGATCCTTGATTCGGGAGGAAATGGGACTTTAATGCTATTGAGATCAGTTTCTTTACTTTTGTTGACCACGGTAAGCTCCCACTCCCCGCAAAGCGACATATAGGAATCTCGCTTCATCTGCGGGCGGGGATATTCGGTCCAATCGCTCGAGGTGTCATCCTCAAAGGGAGTTCGGAGATCCTTGCAGAGGCGCGGCTTGTTGAAGAATTTCGATGCGACAAGGAGGAGAATTACGAGAACCGCGATCGGCACGAGTGCCGCGAGGAAGATGTTTTCGTTCGGCACAAAGGACTCGGTTCCGTCGTTGTTTACGATCTTTTCTGCGTTCGCAAGCACGGTTTTACCGATAAAGGGACCGATGATGCCGGGGAGGAGCACCTGCGAGAAGATGCGGACTCCCTGGAGTCTGCCCGCTTTATCCTCGGGTGTGAGGTCGCGGATCTTCGCGCCGAAGACAGCCATTCCCGAAAGGTAGCCGCACATCATAAGCAGAGAGCCGATGAAAACGGGGAGCTTTGGCTTGAAGATAAAGAGGATGACGTATCCGACCGCGAGCCATACAAGCGAGAATGAGGACGAAAATCCGAAGCCTTTCTTATCGTAGACCTTGCCCCAGAAAGCCGTTGCGACCGATGCGAGAATGATCGCGGGAGCCATTACGAGGACGTAATCCGCCATTCCGAGCGAGACTTCATAATATATAATAAGGTAGGGCATAAATATCTGGATCGAGATATTGAAGATCACGAACGCCGCGAGATAGAAGTAAAACGCGGGATTCGACTTTACCGTCGAGGGCATAAAGCCGTAAAAGACGTTCTTTACGTATCCCGTTTCGGACGGCGCGGGGCATTTGTCTTCGATGATGAAGATGCCGAGAATACCGATCAGAAGTGTAGCTACGCCGATGATGGCAAAGATCATTACCCAGCTTCCCGACTCATTGAGGTCGAACGCCATAAATCCGCCGAAAACGGCAAGGATGGCGACAAGGGGCATCATCGAGTTGATTCCCTCGGCAGAGCCGCGGTTGGTCGGGTCGGTCGAATCGGTCAGCCACGCATTATATGCCGCATCGTTTGCCGACGAGCCGAAGAAGGTCATTAAGCAGTCGAGAACGATCGTCAGAGTCACGCCGAGAGCCGCCGCGCTTGTGACGGCGGGGAAGAGTGATTCGATGAGATCTACCTTCAGCAGCGCAAATGCGAATATCGAGATACCCCAAAGTATGTAACCGCCGCAGATGAAGACTTTTCGCTTACCGATGCGGTCGGATAGCGCGCCGATGAATACCGTCGTCAGCGTTGCCGCGACTGCGCTTGCGGCTACCATCAGCGAGATGTCCTCGGCGGAGGCATTGAACATTTTGTAGATAAAGACGTTGAGGTACATATTCTCAACGACCCACGCGATCTGTCCCATCAGTCCGAAAAGGACAAGCGCGAGCCAGAAACGTCCCGAGAGTTTGGTTTTCATAGTCAAAGCTCCTCTTGATTTGTTGGTTTAATTTTATCACAAAGCGCGGCTTTTGTCAATGATGATGACAAAAAACATTGACTTTTCCTTATATTAGTGATATAATTTATTTAATACTCTACACGGAGGTTCAAAAATGGATTACGGTATTCAGCTTTACAGCATACGCGACCTTGCAAAGGAGAATTTTGAGGAAGCCGTCGCGGCGGCATCGCGCATAGGATATTCATCTATAGAATTTGCGGGATTCTTCGGAAGAAGTGCCGCAGAGGTCAACCGCGCAATGGACACCGCGGGCATCCGCATCATCGGCACACACAGCGGATGGGGCGAGCTTGCAAACGACTACGAAAACACCCTGCGCTTCCACAAGGAGATCGGTAACAAGCATTACACGATCCCGGGCGCGGATCTTTCCACTCCCGAAAAACTCAAGGATTTCGTTGAATTCTTGAACTTTATGACCCCGAAGCTTGCCGCGGAGGGTATCGAGCTTGCATACCACAATCACGCGCGTGAGTTTATCCTCAACGATTTTGGCGTGCGCACGCACGATGTGCTTGCCGCAGAGACCAAGGTAAACTTTGAGATAGACACATATTGGGCGTTTGTCGGCGGTGAGGATCCCGTAAAGGTACTCGAAAAGTACGCGCACAGAATGTCGCTTATTCATCTTAAAGACGGTACTGCCGAGGGTCGCGGTAAGTCGCTCGGTCTCGGTGCGGCACCTCTCGCGGACGTTGTCAGCACGGCAAAGAAACTCGGACTTTACATGATCGTTGAGAGCGAAGGTCAGGAGCCCGACGGACCCGCGGAGATCACCCGCTGCATAGATTGGCTTAAGATCAACGGATAATGGAAAGTCTGAATAAAAATAAAAAGCTCCGCAAGCCGATGAATACCGCTACGGTCATGGCGCTCGGATTTCTTGCCATCATCGCGATCGGAACGCTGCTTCTGATGCTTCCGATATCAAGCGCATCGGGCGGGTTCACCTCCCCCATGACGGCAGCCTTTACGGCGGTGAGTGCGACCTGCGTGACCGGTCTCGTTGTGGTTGAGAGCGGCGTTTACTGGAGCGTTTTCGGAAAATGCGTTATAATCCTGCTGATACAGATCGGCGGACTCGGATTTATGACGATGGCGGTGCTCCTCTCGGTCATCGTGCGCCGCAGTCTTTCGCCGCGAGACCGTGTGCTCGTTGCAGCATCTTACGGTATCAACGATTTCGGCGGAGTCAATCTTCTGGTAAAAAGAATACTTCTCGGTACGCTCACGATCGAGGGCGCGGGAGCTTTGATTCTTTCGCTGAGATTTATACCCCATTACGGCTTCGGCAGAGGACTTGCCTACAGTGCTTTTCATTCGATATCCGCTTTCTGCAACGCGGGCTTTGATATCCTTGGAAACGGAGATTCGATAGGAGCTTATGCGAAAGATCCTCTGGTATCCGTGACTCTCATGTTCCTTATTTTGCTCGGAGGCATCGGTTTCCCCGTATGGAATGAATTTATTGGAAGAAAAAAAGGACAGCGCTTCAGCGTTTATACGAAATTTGTGCTGATACTGTCCCTGATATACGTTGTCGGCGGAGCGCTGATCGTTGCGCTTCTTGAATGGAACAACCCCGAGACCATCGGTGAGATGGGATTTGGGGCGAAGATACTCAACTCTTTCTTCCAATCGGTGACATGGAGAACGGCGGGATTTGCCGCTGTGGATAATGCGGCGCTTACGGAGGGAACCAAGCTTGCGGGACTCTTTATGATGTTCTCGGGCGGCGCCTCGGCATCGACTGCGGGCGGCGTGAAGATCGCAACGATAGGTATCATAATGCTCGCGGCATATACGGTGGCAGTCGGACGTGACAATATAAACTTCATGCGCCGCCGCATTCCGCTTGAGGTTGTTATGCGTGCGCTGTCGCTTGTTGTAATTCAGCTGATCCTCACGGTCATAGCTGCTCTTATCTGCACATCGGTTTGCGGAAATATGGGCATATCGGGTATTGATATACTTTATGAGGTCGTTTCTGCGGGAGCGACTGTGGGACTCA
>JAZSMP010000128.1:0-2598 GCA_045535915.1 Eubacteriales bacterium
AGATAGATCATAATTTATTGTTTCCTTTTCTGAATTTTGTTGTGTGGGTTTAGAGTGCAGAGTGCAGAATGCAGAGTTAAGGTAACTTTTCGCCGGAGCGAAAAGTAATTTTTATAAAAATCGAAAATTTCCGAGCAAAGCGAGGAAATTTACCTCAACTCTGCACTCTTAACTCTGCACTCTGCACTGTTTTTATGCCAAAGGCATAAAAACACAGTTCGACGGCTGATAATCAAGTCCGAGATCGATCATCTCGCGGAGCTTTTCGCGTGTATCTGCGGCGCGGAGGCAGATGCGGAGTCCGCGCTCGTGGATATCTCCGATGACACCCTCGGGGAGCTCGTCGGGGTCGGCAACTTTGAGCGAAAGTCCCGCGTAACCGAGATCGCATAGCTTGTCAAAGTGCTTTTCTTTTGAGAAAATGTGATGTATGAATATCTCGGGCGAAAGTCTTCTCGCCTCGGCAACGTAATCGAATTTGACCGACGAAGCAACCGCGTAGTCGAGCATTCCGCGGCGGCGGAGATTCTTTATCGCAACCTCGACGCCCTCGGGAGTCTTGAACTCGATGAAGGGCACGCATCCGTACCGCATGCAGATGTCAAGATACTCGTCAAAGGTCGGTACACGAAGGGAATCCGAGGGGAGCTTGTCAGCCGCGACTCCGCGGTTGATGCGAGCCTTGCTGACTTCCTCAAAGGTCATTTCTTCAACGATTCCCTCGCTGTCGGTCATTGTCGCAAGCGTGCTGTCATGAATACAAACGGCAACACCGTCGCGCGTCAGATGAATATCGGTCTCGATCGCCCATACTCCCATCTTCGCCACGACTTCAAAAGCCGGAAGTGAGTTCTGCGGCGCGTAATTATTGCATCCTCTGTGCGCTATGATAAGCGGTCGGCGGTATGAGTTTCTTTCGTGAAAAATTGGTCCTGTCTGCATTTTTATGCTCCTTGATATAATTCAAAACTGCTACTATATGTTACAGTACAAATTTTGCCACCCCTCATCCACCACTTGCGTGGTCCCCCTTCTCCCAAGATCCGGGAGAAGGCTGAATGTTTGGTGCTCTAATTTCAGATATTCAGCGAATATCGTTTGGGTGATAGCTCTTTGTTGGTTAAATAGGAATAATTTATAATAATCCGCTATTGTTTCATATACTTTCGGTGTGATATTATTAATGCCATTTAACGACAAAACACAAATATGCAATAATAAAAAACACATTTTTGATCTTATATATCACGAAGCAACTCTAATAAAATATTCCTATTTGACAAACTAAATTATAGTATTAAACAATATCCGATGTACAAATAATCGGTTAGCAGTACCCCATTAGCCTTCTCCCGGATCTTGGGAGAAGGGGGACCACGCAAGTGGTGGATGAGGGGTGGCGGAGTAAACAATCAACCAAAACAAGCGTATAATCTTCAGTATATTTTACACCAATTATATTATATCACATATTTCCGAATTTTTCTATACATTAATAAGATTTTTTTATTTTTTTATTATTTAAAATAATAATAAAATCCATTGACTTATCGCGGCGGCTGTGCTATAATTAGTCCATAATATTATGCTTGATCGGAGAAAACCATGCCAGCTGCAACAAAGACTCTTCGAGCCAAAAAAGAGATAGACTTCACATCGGGTCCGCTTTTTATGCCCATTCTTCTCTTCACACTCCCCATCCTCGCGACGGGTATTTTGCAGTTCCTCTACAACACCGCCGACACCCTCATCGTCTCGAACTTTGCCGCAGACGGCGAAGCAGCGCTTGCCGCTGTAACCTCGACAGGCGCGCTCTCGAACCTTATCACCGGACTCTTCATCGGTCTTTCCGTCGGCGCATCGGTCACCCTCTCGCACTCGCTCGGCGCGGGTCAGAAGGATGAGGCAAGCGACGTTGTTCATACGTCGATCTCTATCGCCGCAATACTCGGCGTAGCCGTCGGTATTCTCGGCTTTGCCACCTGCAAGCCCCTTCTCATCCTCATGGATTCTCCCCTTGAGGTACTCGACCACGCCGCGCTTTATATGCGCATAGTCTTCATCGGTATGCCCGCGCAGATGGTCTATAACTACGGCGCCGCGCTCCTGCGTGCCAAAGGCGACACCAAACGCCCGCTTTACTTCCTCATGGTAGCGGGAGCCGTAAACGTTGCCTTCAACCTCGTTTTCGTTATCGTTTTACACCTCGACGTTGCGGGCGTTGCGCTTGCAACCATCATCTCGCAGTATCTTTCGGCAGTACTCGTAATCATCCGTCTCTCGCGCCTTGACGACGAATGCCGCCTCGACATCAGACATATGCGGATCTCGCGCCGACTTTTCGTAAAGATCATCAAGGTCGGCATCCCCGCGGGTATCCAGGGCTGTCTTTTCTCCTTCTCGAACGTGATCATCCAGTCCTCGGTCAACTCCTTTGATAAGATCGGCGTTGCCGGAAACGGCGCCGCAGGCACGATCGACGGACTTATCTACATCGCGCTCAACTCCTTCTACCACGCCGCACTCACCTTCTCGGGACAAAATCTCGGCGCGCGTCAGATAAAGCGAGTCAAGAAGACCTGCTACTATTGCCTCCTT
>JAZSMP010000322.1:0-11478 GCA_045535915.1 Eubacteriales bacterium
GATAGGTCGGAGGTGTAAGCACAGTAATGTGTTCAGCTGACCGATACTAATAGACCGAGGGCTTGAACTGCATAGTTCAACACATCAATTTCTTGAGTTTCTCTAAGCTCTATACTTTATTCGGTTTTCAAAGAATAGGTCAAACAAAGAAGGAACGGAATTTCACCGTTCCTTTTTTATATTTTCATATGAATACTTTAATTTTTGTAAAAAATATGATATAATTTTTGTAGAATCGCCAACCTTTTCAAAAATCCCCTCACTATATAGTCAAACGGTACCGGAGAAAACAAAATGAAGAAAGAACAAGCGGATAAGATCATAACGGAATACCTGCAAAAGATCTACGGTTTTGCGATGAAGAAGGCTTATTCTTATGATGAAGCAGAAGATATTTGCTCGGAGATCGTTCTTGAGGTCTATCAATCGTTATTGCGTTCTGACGAGATCGCAAATCTCGAGGGTTATATCTGGAGAATCAGCGAGCATACGTATTCAAAATTCGTTTCGTCCAAGAAGAAGCACGAAGGTATATCGATCGACGGACTTGAAATTCCTTACTTCGAAGAAGAATATTGTGAAGATGCAGAAGCTGAGACCAAGCGTCTGCGCCGCGAGATCGCATTTCTCACCGAAGTCAGAAGAAAGATCGTATATATGTTTTATTTTCTGCAACGATCGATCAGTTCGATCTCGACCGAGCTGGATATTCCCGAAGGCACCGTAAAATGGCATCTTAACCGCGCAAGAAAAGAGCTTAAGGAGGGCTTTTCAATGGAAAGAAAAATTGGCAAACTTGGTTTGAATCCGTTTGAGGCATCTGTTTTCGGTCATGACGGTAGTCCCGGAACTAATGGAGGACCTGAGTTCTATATTAGCGACAAGATCAATCTCAACATTGTTTACAGCGTATATCATACTCCCAGAACAAAAGAGGAGATCGCCGAAGAACTGGGTATGACTCTTGTTTATATCGAGGACAGAATTAACTTGCTCGAAGACAATGGATTCATTTTCAAGACAAAAGGCGATAAATATACTACCTACGTTCGTTTCAAACCTGAATATTTCTCCAAGGAGTTTGAAGAAAACAGAATAAAGACTTATCTGAAGGTAGCAGAAGAACTTGTCCGCGATTATGTTCCGTCAGTTCGTAATGTCATTAAGGAGATGACAGATGTTTATATCCCGAGCGGAAATCGTGAGCTGTTTGAAGCGTCTGTGATATTTTATGCCGTTTCCAATATGTGCTCTATTAAATTCAATAAAGACAAGTCGAAGTATTATGTGAAAACTACTGATGGCGGCTGTTATATTCCATATGTAGAGCCCGATACTAAGCCCTCAGACCCCGACTATGAGCCTACCTTGAAGAATCTTCCTTCATATTGGGCTTGCGGAAGTATGACGAGGTGGTCAACTAAATATCCTGCGGTGGCGTCATGGTCAACCGATTCAAGATATAGTTCACGTAAAGGATATTGGGAAAATAACTTGGTTTCCGATTACGAGTATCTTTATGAGCTTATTTGCGGTAGTATTTCCGATACATCTGCAAATAGTGAAAAGTTCGCGCGACTCAGAGAACGAGGATATATAAATT
The DNA here is from genome assembly GCA_045535915.1 of Eubacteriales bacterium. Taxonomy (GTDB): domain Bacteria; phylum Bacillota; class Clostridia; order Oscillospirales; family CAG-272; genus CAG-390. Next base: position 1,604 of record JAZSMP010000322.1, read on the forward strand.
CCGATAATAAGCCTATGATAATGATCATGAAATGCGATTACAAAAATGATTTTGTTAAAAAGCTTCCCGTTCTTGACGAAGTGACTATGGCGCGGTTTGCGGGTATGGCACTTGAAATCGCGATGATAGACGCAAAGTCATATCCTCCGCAGATGCAGGATCTCATCGTATATTACGGAGTTAACAACTTCCTTGATCAGAGAGTAGCATTAATGGTACTTGACATCCTTTACTCCAACGGCACCTTCAAGCCCCTGACTGACGAAGAGAAGATCACCTCGCAGCTTATTATGTTCAGCGACGTTCTTCCCGAATAAACAATTACTTAATCCGCCGCTCTCACTGAGTACGGCGGATTTTTGTATTTATATTAAATGTAATATAATTCAATCTCAATTTTCCACTTGACATAAAGGCGATTTTGTAGTATAATAAAGTGATATAATATTTATATATAATCGAGTAATATTGCTATGAGTGAATGTATTAAAAGACCGTCTTCTTTGCCGATTCCCGAGGGCAGAGAGGAGTATACAAATAAAGTACTCGCTGTCGTCAGCGGACGCGGATTAAAATGTTTTGTGCAGACTTTCGGGTGCCAGCAGAACGAAGCTGACAGCGAGCGTATTGCCGGTATGGCAGTAGCGATGGGATATACCATCACTGCCGACCCAAACGAAGCCGATCTGATCGTCGTCAACACCTGCGCTGTGCGTGAACACGCGGAGAAGAAAGCGCTGTCTCTTATCGGTCAGTACAAGCATTGTAAAATCTATAAAAAAGAACTCGTGATCGCAGTGTGCGGATGTATGCCTTCTCAGGAGCACCGCGCCGACGAGATCAAGCATAAATATCCTTACGTTGATTTCACCTTCGGAACATCAGACCTATATATGTTCCCCGAGCTTCTTTACAGGCGTCTTTCGGGAGCAAAGAGAACTTTCGTCATTCCGGAGGATAGACCTCCCGTGGTTGAGGATATTCCCGTAGTCCGCGAGAGCAATTACCGCGCGTGGGTCAGCATTATGTACGGTTGCAATAATTTCTGCTCCTACTGTATTGTCCCTTACGTACGCGGACGCGAGAGAAGCCGTCACCCCGATGCTATCGAAGCCGAGGTTCGCGAGCTTATTGCTACCGGCTATAAGGATATCACGCTTCTCGGTCAGAACGTCAATTCTTACGGCAGAGGATGTGCTTTTAACTGCGACTTTGCGGATCTTCTTGAGCGTCTTGCATCTATTGAAGGCGATTACAAGCTCCACTTTATGACGAGCCATCCGAAGGACGCGACGAAAAAGCTCGTTGACGTTATGGCGCGGAATGAACGTATCGCGCGCCAGTTCCATCTGCCTCTCCAGTCGGGTTCAAATGAAGTTCTCGATGTAATGAACCGCAGATATACCGCTGAAAAATATCTCGAAATTCTTGACTATATTAAAGAAAAACTACCCGATGTCACTCTTTCGACCGATATTATTGTCGGTTTCCCCGGAGAGACCGAAGAGGATTTCGTGAAGACGCTTGATATTCTGTCTTACGTCAAATACGATATGGTTTTCTCGTTCATTTATTCACCCAGAAGCGGCACACCTGCCGCGAAGATGGAAGATGCCGTCCCCGATGAGATAAAAACAGAAAGAATGCGCCGTCTTCTTGATCTCCAAACCGAGATCGCGAGCGAGCTGAATGCCAAGTGTCTCGGTAAAACATACCGCGTTATCTGTCAGGGAAAGAGCAAGAACAACGACGGAATGCTCGAGGGACGTACCGAGGGCAACAAGATCCTTCTGTTCGCATCCGACAGCGTACAGGAAGGGGATTACGTGAACGTTAAAGTTACCAAAACACAGCCCTACGCCCTTTTCGGCGAGGTTGTAAAATAAGATTTATATTTGAAAGGAATTATATAAAATGGAAAAAGCACAGATCCTTGAGCTTGCCGCAACCATCGGCAAGGAAGTAAAAGAGAGCGACCTTATGAAGGCATACGAAAAGGCTGAAGCGGCTTACGTAGCTGATGAGGCTCTTCAGGATAAAATTCGTGAATACTCGGTACAGCAGCAGCTTCTTGCTGAGGAAAATACCAAGTCCGAGTCCAATGCATTCATTATCGAGACCATTCAGGGCAGACTTCAGGGACTTTACGGAGAGATCACCGCATCCAAGACCTTCGTTGAGTTCAGCGAAAAGCAGGATCAGGTCCGCGAACTTCTCACGCAGATCAACAATGTAATGATGCAGCAGATCACGGGCGAAGATCCTTCCGCTTGCACTCACGATTGCTCCACCTGCCACGGCTGCCACTAAAATCTAAAGTTTAAGAAATGAGAGGTGTTGCATTATGACTCCTATGATGCAGCAATATTTTGAAATAAAGAATCAATACGAGGGCTACCTCTTGTTTTACCGTCTCGGCGATTTTTACGAGATGTTCTTTGACGATGCCCTCACAGCTTCACGTGAGCTTGAGCTGACGCTGACAGGGCGCGACTGCGGAGAGCCCGAGCGCGCTCCTATGTGCGGCGTACCCTTCCACAGCGCGGAAGGCTATATCGCTAAGCTTATAGATAAAGGCTATAAAGTTGCCATTTGCGAGCAGGTGGAAGATCCTGCTACCGCGAAGGGACTTGTCAAGCGTGACGTTGTTCGTATAATCACTCCCGGAACCGTAATCGAGCCTCAGATGCTTACGGAAGGGTCAAACAACTTTTTGTGTTCTCTTTGCATTGCCGAAAACGGTGCCGGAATATGTTTTGCCGATATTTCAACGGGACAGATCTATGCTACCGATTTTTCCGGCAGAAACTGCATTGCCGAGATCCGCAATGAGCTTGCAACTTATTCGCCGAGTGAGATTATACTGAGCGTTCCTCTGAAAAATCAGCCTGTTCTTGAGGAATATATCAGATACCACCTCGGTTCGATGATCGAAGATACACAGCCGCATTTTTTCGAACCGGTTGCTGCAGCACGGAAGGCTGAAGAGCAGTTTGAGGGCATCCTCAAAGACGAAGACCGCTCAAGAAGAGAACTGATTTCTGCTCTCGGTGCCTTGATTTCATATATATCGGTTACACAAAAGTCCGACATCTCCTATATTAAAGATCTCAATATTTACGAAAACGGCAAATACATGCAGATCGACTATTCGACCAGACGCAATCTTGAGCTTACCGAAACTATGCGCTCGAAAGAGAAGAAGGGTTCGCTTTTGTGGGTTCTTGATAAGACCAAAAGCGCGGCGGGCGCAAGAATGCTCAAATTCTGGATCGAACATCCGCTTTTGAATGTTGCGGAGATACTAAAACGGCAGAATGCTGTTACAGAACTCTTTGAAAACTATATGATCAGAGAGGATATTTCCGATCTTATGGATTCGGTACTTGACCTTGAGCGTCTGATCGCGCGTGTTGTTTACGGAAGCGCGAACGCCCGCGATCTCCGAGCGATCGGATCAACTCTGTCTGTCGTACCGAAGATCAAAGAGATACTTTCGGAATGCAGCGGCAATGAGCTTATAACTCTGAATAAACAACTCGACCCGCTTGATGACATAACCGCTCTGATCGACAGAGCTATTCACAAAGAGGCTCCTTTTTCTGTCCGTGAAGGCGGAATGATCGCAGACGGATATAACAAAGACGTAGATGAGCTCAGAAAAATTCTTAAAGGCGGAAAAGGATGGCTTGATGAAATTGCCGAGCGAGAGCGCGAGGCAACGGGCATCAAGACCCTTAGGATCGGAAATAACAGAGTTTTCGGTTACTATATAGAGGTCTCCAAGTCCTTCATGGATCAGGTCCCACCGCATTACATCCGCAAACAAACTCTTGCAAACGGCGAGAGATACATAACCGAGGAGCTTAAAAAGATCGAAACAACAGTTCTGGGCGCGGGTGACAGACTTGCCGCTCTTGAATACGATCTTTTCTCCGAGATCCGAAACACCGTTGCCGCCGCTTCGTCACGTATTCAGGCAACAGCGTCGTTGCTTGCTAAACTTGACGTATACTGCTCGCTTGCATCGGTTGCCGCTAAGAACAATTTTACCTGCCCGATGATCAACGATCGTAAGATGATTGATATTCGTGATGGACGCCATCCCGTTGTCGAACTTTTCGTCAAGGATTCTTATTTTGTTCCCAACGATACTCATCTTGATATGCAAAATTCGAGAGTTATGATCATTACGGGACCGAATATGGCAGGTAAATCAACTTATATGCGCCAGGTTGCTCTTATCAGCATCATGATGCAGATAGGTTCATTCGTGCCTGCGGCAAGCGCAGATATCTGCGTTGTTGACCGTGTGTTTACACGTGTCGGCGCATCCGATGATCTTGCTTCGGGACAGTCAACCTTTATGCTTGAGATGACCGAAGTTGCAACCATACTTAAAAACGCAACCAAGAACAGCCTTATAATCTACGACGAAGTCGGACGTGGTACATCAACCTTTGACGGTATGAGCATCGCCCGCGCGATCGTAGAGTATACACAGAGCAAAAAGGTCGGTGCAAAGACGCTTTTTGCCACACATTACCACGAGCTTACAGCACTTGCGGACGAGCTTGACGGTGTTGTAAATTACAATATTGCCGCACGCAAGCGCGGTGATAATATCGTATTTTTACGCAAGATCGTTCCGGGCGGAACTGATGACAGCTACGGAATCGAAGTTGCAAAGCTTGCCGGAATACCCAATGAGGTCATTTCCCGCGCAAAGGTCATTCTCGCCGAAACAGAGGCACGTGCCCGTGCGATGAATGACAAAGAGGTCGAGATCGACGATATCGAGATCACACTTGACGATTGCATCAACGATAGCGTGATTGACGATATCCGCGCAGCTGACCTCAACAATATGTCTCCTTTTGAAGCCATGGCGCTTCTTAACGAGCTTCAGAAAAAACTAAAATAAACGGTAGGAAAAATGGGCAAGATCAACGTATTGAGTTTTGAGGTTGCCAACCTTATTGCCGCGGGCGAGGTCGTGGACAGACCCGCATCGGTAATTAAAGAGTTGGTTGAAAATTCAATAGACGCGGGCGCTGACAGAATAACTGTCGAGATACAGCGAGGAGGCGTGCTTTTTATGCGCGTCTCGGATAACGGGTCGGGCATCGACCCCGAGGATCTTCCCATTGCCGTCAGACGTCACGCAACGAGTAAGATTAAGGACGCGAATGACCTTGAAGCGATCATGACTCTCGGTTTCAGAGGCGAAGCTCTTGCCGCGATCTGCTCTGTAGCCGATGTCAGGATCATATCAAAAACACGCGGCAGAGAACTTGGCGCATATATAGAGATCCATTCGGGAAGAGCAAGTGCCGTCAGCGAGCGCGGAGCATCTGAAGGAACCACGATAATAGTCGAAAATCTCTTTGCCAACGTCCCTGCGAGACTGAAATTCCTAAAACGCGATATTACCGAAGGAATGGCGGTCTGTTCCGTACTTGAAAAGATCGCGCTTTCTCATCCCGAGATTGCATTTAAACTCATTTCCGACGGAAGTGTCAAGCTTGATACAAGCGGAGACGGTAACCGCCGTTCTGCAATCAGATGTGTTTACGGTAAGGATATTGCCAAAAACATGCTTGAGATCGACGGCGAGCGTGACGGCGTCAAGGTTTCGGGATTCATCACCGCTCCGGCATCACCGCGAGCAAACAGAAATTATCAGAACTTCTTTATTAACGGAAGATACATCAAAACAAAGACCGGAATGGCTGCGATAGAGCAGGCGTATACCTCTTATATTCCGCCGGAAAAGTTCCCGGGGTGTGTGATATATATCGACATTGCTCCCAATGCCGTTGACGTAAACGTGCATCCCGGCAAGCTCGAGGTGAAATTCTCAAACGAGCGCCCCGTATTTGATGCAATATATCATTCGGTCAGAACCGCGCTTGCGGAGAACACCTCCCGTCCCGAGATCAACGATCTTGAAGCCAGAAAAACTTCCTTCACAAATACGAACGCATGGAAGCCATCAGCAAATCTAGCATTTGCTCCGGTCAATGACAGAGCACTCGAACCCCACTTGCCTTATGCACAGATACATATATCAGAGCCTCAGCCTCCGGAGCCTGCCCCCATTCCTTCGCCTGTGCCGACTCAGGGACCCGTTCAGATGCCGTTTTTTCGATCCGCACCGATCTATAAAGGCAATGAGAAGCAAGAACATTCTGACGCACCTATAAAGAGCGAAGACCCGATTCGTGAAATTGAAGAACCGACAGAATCTGTTCCGATAGTACAGACCCCAACAGTATCCCACGGAGCGCTTTACAGACTTATCGGCGAGGTATTCAACTCATATATAATAGTTGAAACCGATAAGAACATGCTTATGATAGATAAGCATGCGGCGCACGAACGCCTTATCTTCGAGTCGCTCAAACGTGCACTTAAAACCCAAAAACGCGATACACAGCTTATGGCAGTTCCGCTTGAAGTCATGCTTATGAGCGATGAAATATCCGCACTTGAAGAATACCGCACTCATATCGAAGGCGTAGGATTTGGATTCAACACGGCAAGAAACACGGTATACATAACCGAAATACCTTCATCCGTCTCTGTAAATACAGCAACGTCGATGTTTGAAGCCTTTGCCGATTCTATTAAAAAAGGATCTGGCGTAGAACTTACCGCCGATCTGATATTCGAAAAAGCTCTTTATCAGGCATCCTGCAAGGCGGCGATAAAAGCGGGAAGAGTATATCCCGAAGGATATGCAGAATGGCTCGTCCGCGAGCTCAAAGCTAATCCCGAAGTTATCTGCTGTCCCCACGGAAGACCTATTGCTATAGAAATTACCAAAAATACAATAGACCATTTGTTTAAGAGGATTTAAAATGTTTGAGTTACTGAAAGAAGAAGGCCGCGCACGCCGCGGAATATTCCATACAGTCCACGGAGATATCCAGACTCCCGTTTTCATGAACGTAGGTACCTGCGCCGCAGTCAAGGGTGGTATTTCTTCCGAGGACCTGCGCGAAGTCCGATGCCAGGTAGAGCTTTCAAATACCTACCACCTTCATATCCGTCCCGGAGACAAGCTGATCTATGAGCTCGGCGGTCTTCATAAGTTTATGAACTGGAACGGCCCCATTCTTACCGACAGCGGCGGATTCCAGGTATTTTCGCTTTCCCAGCTCCGTAAGATCACTGAAGAGGGCGTAAAATTTGCTTCCCACGTTGACGGAAAACGTATCTTCATGGGTCCCGAGGAAAGTATGCAGATCCAGTCCCACCTGGGTTCCACCATTGCTATGGCTTTCGACGAGTGCGTAGAAAACCCCGCACCTTATAAATACGTCAAGCAGTCAGCCGAAAGAACCGTACGTTGGCTTGTCAGATGTAAGGAAGAAATGGCAAGACTCAATTCGCTTCCCGATACTGTAAACCCGCATCAGCTTCTTTTCGGTATCAACCAGGGAGGAACATATGAGGATCTCCGTGTTGAAAACATGAAGGCTATAGCTGAGCTTGATCTTGACGGTTATGCTATCGGAGGTCTCGCTGTTGGTGAGGCTACCGAGGACATGTACCGCATCATCGACGCCGTTGAACCCCATATGCCCAAGGACAAGGTTCGCTATCTCATGGGCGTCGGTACACCGCTCAATATAATCGAAGCTGTCCGCAGAGGTGTTGACTTCTTTGACTGCGTAATGCCCAGCCGCAACGCACGTCACGGCAATCTCTTCACATGGAAGGGTAAGATCAACCTTCTCAACGAAAGATTTGCCAAGGATGACAGACCCATCGACCCTGATTGTCAGTGTCCCGCTTGCCGACTTTACAGCCGCGCATATATCAGACACCTCTTCAAGGCAAAAGAAAGCCTCGGAATGCGCCTTGCGGTTCTTCATAACCTTTATTTCTATAATGAGCTTATGGAAAAGATCCGCGAAGCCCTTGACGAGGGTAGATATGAGGATTTCTATCAGCATTATGTCAAGATACTCGGCGAGAGAGTTGAATAATTGTTACAATTAACTACTTGCCAAAACGCACTGAATATAGTATAATATATGTAAAATGAAAGGAGGGTAAATATGTTATCGGCAACAAAGAATTTTTTCTTGACCTTTCTTATCGCTCTTGTGATCTTTGCGATGATCGCTTATATGCTTGTCGGACTTGTTCTCAATAATCTTCTCGGCGTTGGCGAAGAGACAACTGCCCCGTCCGAAGATACCGCGAGCGGACCCGAGAATAACGACCCGGGAAGCATAGGAATACAATTCGGCAACAGCGGCGAATCCTTTAATATATTATTGATCGGCACCGATTACCGCCCCTCCGAGTTCGTCGATTACGATCCCGAAATGCTCGAACGACTCTACGGTATTGTGAAAGATGAGGTTACTGCCGCGCCCACTCCGCCGGATATTGCCCCGAAACCCGGATCTGTAGTATCGGATGAAAAATATCAGAGCGCCGACGGGATCCTTGCCGACGACGGAAGTCTCATCTTCTCCGGTGGTTTCTACAGCATCGACTACAGAATTATAGAAACCGACGCCCTTGTACTCCTTCGCGCTGATAAAGAACGCGAACAGTTCACGATCACGGTCTTCCCCACAGACGCCTACGTCGATATGAACGGCAGATACTTCAAACTTTCCGAGATATACGGCAGATACGGACTCGATGTTCTGCTCGATAAGATCTACGCTATGACAGGTATGACGATCGATCATCACGCAATTATCTCGATGGATGATTTTCCGCAGCTTGTGGATACCCTCGGCGGAATTACATACAACGTACCCTTCGATATGAAGTACGTTGATCATGCGGGCGGCATTGATATCGACCTCAAAAAAGGTGCACAGCGTCTGAACGGTGAAGGTGTTCTCGACCTGTTGATGTTCGATAATTATACCGACGGCGGTTCAAGATCAAAAACAACCGTCGAGGTCATGAAAAAGTTTATTACCACATTTATTTCCATAACAAATTACAATCGAGCCCCCGATGTGTTCGCGAAGCTTGAAGATTTGTGTGACACTGATTTCACTCTAAACGATTTCAAAAATAATCTCGACCTTATCTTCAAATATGCGCATAACAACCGCGAAGTTGCGGTAGTTCTGAAGCAAATGGCGGTCGGCAACACCGAACTAACCGTCATAGACGAGGTTAAGACCTGCGATGTATTCGCCTCCTACAAAAGAATTTATAATTAAAAAAGAGGATACAAAAATGGACAACAAAGCAAAAACCATGGACAAAATAGTCGCTCTGTGTAAAAACCGCGGCTTCATTTTCCCCGGCTCCGAGATCTACGGCGGACTTGCAAACACCTGGGACTACGGACCTCTCGGCGTTGAGCTGAAGAACAACGTAAAGAAGGCTTGGTGGAAGAAATTCGTTCAGGAGAATAAGTACAATGTCGGTCTTGACGCCGCAATTCTCATGAATCCCCAGACCTGGGTTGCTTCGGGTCACCTTGCAGGCTTCTCGGATCCCCTTATGGACTGCCGTGAGTGCCACGAGAGATTCCGCGCCGATAAGCTTATCGAAGACTGGTGCGCAGAGAACAGCTTTGAGCTTCCCAAGCCCATTGACGCTTTTACCCATGCAGAGATGAAGGAATTCGTTGAAGAGCATAACATCCCTTGCCCCACTTGCGGCAAGCACAACTTTACCGATATCCGTCAGTTCAACCTTATGTTCAAGACCTTCCAGGGTGTAACAGAGGATGCAAAGAATACAGTATATCTCCGTCCCGAAACAGCTCAGGGTATTTTTGTAAACTTTGCAAATGTGCAGAGAACAACAAGAAGAAAGGTTCCCTTTGGTATAGCACAAATTGGTAAATCCTTCAGAAACGAAATCACCCCCGGTAACTTTAT
>JAZSMP010000254.1:0-6290 GCA_045535915.1 Eubacteriales bacterium
GGGTCATTCAGAATTACGTTAAGATCGGTAACAACACGGTCCGCATAGGGAGTACCCGACATATCGCGGATCTCGAGAATATATTTGAGATATACCTCCTCGCCGAGGCGGGAAGCTATCAGCTTCTTGTTTTCTTCAATAACCTTGGCAACGCCGCTTCCGATAACGCCGTAGCCCATAAGTGCAATATTAAGCATAGTTTTGCGCTCCTTTTGTTTATTACCCATTATAATATCACATTTTTTCAAAAAAATCAATAAAAACTATTGAAAAAGTTCATTTTTTATGATAATATTTATATAAAGCTTTGAATTTAAGGAGAATCATCCATGCCATCAACCATCGGAAGCAAGCGCACGGTCAAAATTTTCGTGCTCTATCTTCTTGAAAATATAAATTATCCGCTTGAATACTGCACCATAAACGATATAGTTATGCAGACCGATTACGTTATGTTCCTCGACTTTGCCGAGAGCTTCAACGAAATGCTCGATGACGGTCTTATAGAAACTTTCGAGGAAGACGGCAATGCATTTTATCAAGTCAGCGATAAGGGCAGAGTCGTTGCGCAGGCACTGAAAAGCGATGTTCTTTCCTCCGTTCTCGACTCGGCTATGACCGCGGCGCTCCGCTACCTCGACTTCACCAAGCGCGGAATTTATGCCGAATGCAGGATCGAAAAGGTCGATCCTAAGACAGGCAAATGCACCGTCTACTGCTCGCTCACCGAAAAGAAAAACATCATCTTCGAGGCGACTCTTATCGTTGACAGCATCGACCGCGCGAGACGAATGAAGGCAAACTTCGATGACCGCCCCGAGGTCATCTACCGCGGATTTACCGCGCTGATGGCGGGCAACGTAAACTTCCTATTTGATTAAATAATTATTGGGAGCTTCCATTCGGGAGCTCCCTTTTTACTTATTTGTTTTTCTTGTCAAACGACGGATTGAACGCATAAAAATTCTTGCCGTCGAGTTTATCCTGAACGACTCTCATAGCGTCGCCGAAACGCTGGAAATGCACTATCTCGCGCTCGCGAAGGAATCGAAGGGGATCGGTGACATCGGGGTCATCCGAAAGACGGATGAGATTGTCGTAGGTCACGCGAGCCTTCTGCTCCGCCGCCTGAGATTCGGCAAGATCGGCAAGGGGATCGCCCTTGACGCCGACGTACTTCATATCGAAGGGCACGCCCGACGCCGCGATCGGATACATTCCCATCATATAGTCAACGTAGTAGGGTTCAAACTTCGTTCCCTTTATATGGTCGATCGAAATGTTCCGCGTAAGCTGATATATGATCGCCGCGATCATCTCAAGGTGGGCGAGTTCTTCCGTGCCGATGTCCGTGAGGAGAGAGACGACCTCCTTATGGGGCATACTGTAGCGCTGGTGGAGATAACGCATCGAGGCGGCAAGTTCACCGTCGGGTCCGCCAAGCTGTGAGATCATGGCCGAGGCGAGCTTCGGATTGGGATTTTTGATCTTTACGGGGTACTGTAATTTCTTCTCATATATCCACATTTTCTTTCCTCCTCAGTTCGCCGCGTATTCCCAGGGCCAGGGTGCGCATTTGTCGCTCGATTCGCCGCAGACTCCGTACATAGTCAGCATACCGTGCTTCGACTCGTACTCCGCCGCGATCTTCGCGCGCTTCTCTCTCATATCCTTGAGATACTCCTTCGCCTCGTGGCAATCGGGGTATACGTTAAGATAGAGAGTGACCTCTATTATCGCAAAATCGATCTGTCTGAGTGTGCAGAGCAGATCGTTTGCTCTTGCGTTATTGTTGCAACCGCAATCGAATTTATCCATTGCATCTGCCTCCCTTCGCAACTTCAAGGGGCAGGTCGAGGGTTGAAAACAGCGTGCCTCTCTTCAGTGCCCGCTCAAGATCGTAAAGGCCGTCAAAATCATGCAGAGGCGCGTAAACGCTTCCCGCGGGACGGTCAACGAGTCCAAATCGGCTCTCTGCTCCCTTGCCGCATCCGCAAGAGGATCCTTCACCGGCACGGCGGTTGAGAGTTTCGCCGTAGCTTCCCTTTATCTCATCATGCCGATGCGAGTGCGAATCGCATCCGCAATGAGCATGAGATGTGCGACCGCCGCGGCTTACTTCAAAACCCGTGCGCTCAAAATTGTATTTATTCATATCATCCTTCCTTTCTTTGCGTTCTCAATAGTATTTTATGCAAAGAAAGAAAAAATGTCACAAAAAGTCGAAATAGCTTTTCGACGAGTCGAAAAGCTACCTTACTAACTACTTATTCCCTATTACTTATTACTTCAAAAAACACCACAAGCCCCGCTCATCGTCGGGGCTTTATGGTGTCGGAGATAAGACTCTTTAATTACTGCTGGGGTCTTCTTCTCTTTTCGAAGCAAGCGCTGCAATAAACGGGCTTGTCGCTCGAGGGCTCAAAGGTGAGCTTAGCCTCAGCACCGCACTCGCTGCAGGTTGCGTAGAAATACTGTCTTGCGGGACGGTTTGCGTTCTTCTTGGCGTCGCGGCAAGTCTTGCATCTCTTGGGCTTGTTGGTGTAGCCCTTCTCAGCATAGAAAGCCTGCTCGCCTGCGGTAAATACAAACTCATTACCGCACTCTACGCAAACGAGAGTCTCGTCAACGTATTCTACTGCTGCTGTTTCTTCGGTTTCGGTACCTTCGACCTTGACTTCTTCGTCGTACATGTTCTACCTCGTGTAAAAAATATGTGATAATTGCCCGTCGGCGGACTCACACCGCCACCTTTGTTGTTACAACGCTCTTTTTAAGCTATTCGAGCATATGGATCGTGAAATTAAGATAAGAGAGAGCGAAGTTTGCGCTTGATACGTGCCAAGGCGTTGCTGACTGATTTTTTTGTCGAGCCGAGGCTTTCCGCGATCTCGTCGATGCTCATTCCCGAATAATACATCCACCAGACCGAATTCTCGTATTTCGAGAGGTTCTCTCTGATAAAGGAACGAAGTTCCGCGGCGTTTTCCCTTTCGATGACCGAATCGGCGGGATCGCCCGAAACGAATTCGGAGGGTTCGATCTCGTCAAGCGAAATAACGACCACGCCGGCGTTCTTCTTGAGCTGACGCAGAGCCGAAACGATCGCCTTACCGACGCAGATCTTGGCATAGAGACCGAAGCTTACGTTGCCGTAAAGAAGCTCATAGCTCTGAACGGCGCGGTGGAATGCAAGAAGCGCTTCCTGCTGGAGATCTTCAAGATCCTGTTCCGGGAGATCGGCGCGGTATGGCGCAACGGAAGCATCAAGCATCGGCTTATATTCCTCCGCAAGGCGCGCGAAAGCGTCCCCATCCCCTTCCTTGGCAAGAAGCAACAAGCCTGTGTGAGATGCGGACATGAGGCTCTTCTCTTTCTCGGGATCGGTACGATGCGTCACTTAAACCTCCGCGGATCTTATATGTTTATCAATATGCATAAATCCGCTTATACACATTATACCATTTTTTTCGAAAATGTCAATAGATAAATTCAACTTTTTTTGCGAAATATTCAAAAAGTCTTAAATTTCGGTCAAAAAGTTCATAAATTTTGACGATTTTGCTTGACATGAAGCAAAAAGAGTGGTATAATAATCGCAACCAATCATATGAAAGGCAAATGCAATTATGACCATTGAAGAAAAGATAAGAAAGCCGTTTATGAGGCGTATGACAATATGGGCGATCCTTACCGCCGTGCTTTTCGCCATCTGTTATTTTTATCACACCTATTCGGACACTGAGTTTTCGCCCGTTGTATCCGTGGCATTGATCCTGATGATATCCTTCATCTCCTTCCACTCAATGGGGCTGTTCGCTTACTTCACAGATAAAAGCTTTTCGGGCACGGTCATTCACGTTAAAATTGACATCAGACTGTTTAAGGAAAGCACCCTTGACAGAAAAATCGAGAAGCGCGCCTTCATAGGAATGACCGTCGAATGCGATGATGGCAAAAGCATCTTCTTTGAGCAAATGCTTCCAAATCACCTGACCAATAAGAATCCTTACTGCGTGGGAGATCGAGTTTACCACATTAAAGGTGCAAAACATACTTGCCGTTTTCCAAGAGGCGATACAGAAAAGAAATACGACCCCGTAAGCGTCATCTGCCCTCTCTGCGGCGCAATTCTTCCCCTCGGTTCAAAAGTTTGCGCATTTTGCGAAAATGATCTGCCGTGGGATCCCGTAGCTACGCAGTGAAATCTTTCGCCTCGGGCGAAAGGTGAAATCTTGCAGTCGCAAGGTGAAATTCGCGCTTTGCGCGAGTGAAATATTTCGCTTTCAGCGAAATGCTAAGGTAGAAATTTGACTCGGGCAAATTTCATTTTATTAAATGGGTATTAAGACAACAATTTTCCGCCTCATTTCGGGGCGGAATTTTTCTTATTTACTTGACTTGACGGCTATAATATGGTATTATATTAATAGTACTTAACGCCTTTAAGTGTTCAAAAGCATTAAATAAATCAAACAAAGGATATAAAACGATATGTTAAAGATACTTTTCATCGGCAACAGCCACACCTATTACAACGACATGCCCGCGATCGCAAAGGATATTTTTGCATCGGCGGGGCTTGACGCCGAAATCACAATGCTGACGCAGGGCGGCAAGTGCCTCGACTGGCACTACGAACAGAAGCAGACCCGTTTCAACATCCTTTACGGCGGATACGACTATATCATTCTCCAGAGCAAGGCTTCGAATTTCGATCCCGAATCCTATCTTGACAACGGCAAAAAAATATACGACGAATTCATCTCGAAGACCAACTCAAAGCCCATCCTCTACATGGTCTGGTCGAACAAGGGAAAAAAGAAGGAACAGCCCGCGCTTACAAATGCCAACGTCGAGCTTGCAAAGTATATGAACGGACGCGTCGCACCCGCAGGCGAGGTATGGCAGACCGTACTCCGCCGCCGTCCCGCACCCGAGCTTTACCGTGAGGACGGAAACCACGCAACTCCCGCGGGTTCCTATCTTGCCGCCGCATCGATATTCTATGCCGTCACGGAGCGTCGCCGCGCTCTCCGCATAAACGAGGGCGGCGAGCCTCACACAAGACTCGGCATCGACGAAAAGACCGCTGCCGCCATCCACACCATAGCATGCCGCACGGCTATTGCCTTCAACGAAAAGGAATGAAAATAGCAAACACAGATCTTCCGCACGGACTGGTTCTCGCTCCGATGGCGGGAGTGACAGACCGCACGATGCGCCGTATATCCGCCGATTTCGGATGCGAATACGCCGTCAGCGAAATGGTCTCGGCGAAGGCGATAGTCTTTGAGCAGGAATCGCGCGCAAGCGCACCCGTCAAGACCGCGCTTCTCTGCAACATTGAGGAAGGCACGATACCCACTGCGGTTCAGATCTTCGGCTCGGAACCCGAATTTATGGCGGAAGCGGCGCGTCTCATCTCGAACAGCGCATACCGCGGATTTGAGGGTGCGCGTCCCGACGCGATCGATATCAACATGGGATGTCCCGTAAAAAAAGTAGTTCAGAGCGGTGACGGAAGCGCGCTGATGAAGAATCCAGAACTAATCCACCGCATCACCGAGGCTGTTGTGAAGGCTTCTTCTCTGCCCGTCACCGTCAAGATACGCGCAGGTTGGAGCAAGGAGAGCAAAAACGCAGTCGAATGCGCGCTTGCCGCCGAAAGCGCGGGCGCTGAGGCAATATGCGTTCACGGCAGAACGCGCGATCAGTTTTACTCGCCCGGTGTCGATCTTTCGATAATCGGAGCGGTCAAGAGCGCGGTCCGTGTGCCCGTCATCGGCAACGGCGGCCTCTTTTCCGCAAAACAGGCTATGAAAATGAAGGAAGAGACGGGATGCGACGGATTCGCACTCGCCCGCGGCGCGATGGGCAACCCATGGCTCTTCTCGCAGATCGCTGACGTTCTCGACGGCAAGGAATTTTCCTATCCCTCGCATGAAGAAGTGCAGGCGATTGCCGAAAAGCATCTCGACATGGCTATCGCGCACAAGGGAGAGAGACGCGGACTTGCCGAGGCGAAGGTAGTTGTCTCGCATTATTTCAGAGGGATCCGCGGTGCGACACGCGCAAGATTCGATTTTATGAACTCGATGACCTACGCCGAGGCGCACGACGCGCTCGTACGAGCATTTGCCGAGGCAAACGAAGAAGAATAAAAACAAACGAAGGAGGTGCCGTAATTTGAAATTATCCGAGATGAATCTCGAAGATCTCTTTTTGCTTGCTAAAAAAGGCAACGGCGCCGCCTTTGAGCAGATAGTGCTCAGAACCGAAAAAGAGAT
>JAZSMP010000099.1:0-10041 GCA_045535915.1 Eubacteriales bacterium
TTCTTGTAGCCGGCAAGGAGGGATGTGGTTTCGTGTGTTGAATCAAGCGCGGGATAGATATGACCGGGAAGATCGGCAACATGCTTGGAGGAATCACCCTCGCTTACCGTACCTGACTCTACGCCGAGACCGAATTCAGCGGTAAGATTCATAAGATTTCTCATGCTGTCGGAATTCTTCTCTGTCATAAGGAAGATATTGCCGCCGCCGGCAACGTAAGATGAAAGCTTGGATGCTTCTGTTATTGTAAGATCGCTCGTCGGCTTATGGATGATAATGCAGGAGCAATCCGCGGGAACGCTGTCACCGTCAAGCGCAAGGTTGAGATCCTTGTACGCGATTCCGTAATCCTTGAGATAGGAGGAAACCGTCTCGCTGAAGGGCTCCTCGCCGTGTCCGCTGAGGAAATAGATCGAGGGAATATTTTCCGCACAAACGTATTCAACCGCACCCGTGACAGTGCTGTCAAATGCATAACCGTCCTCTACGGGATAGATACCGTAGTACATGTACTGCTGATAGAGGCTCATTGCCTCGTCAAAAGAGAGACCGGTCGCGCCGAGCTCATTGAACGCATAGGTGTAAAGCTCGCCTGTGTGGATAACGCGGTATCTTTCGGCACTCTGCACAAGCAGATAGGAGGACATATATTCTGTGCCCGTCTCACCCGACATATCGTCAAATTCGGGGTATGCTTCGAGGAAAGTGGGATTTTCAAGCGGGTCAACCGACTTGAGAGTGAGCTTCTTGTTTACCGAAACGTATCTTTCGAGATAGGAGGAAAGAGTGCTGTCCTCATATCCGTCGGGCACGATGTAATAGATAGTAACGTCCTGATTTATGCCCGAAAGAAAGTTTTCGGTGGTTCCGGATATCTCGTACTGACCCGTTGCGGTAGTGTCGATCATGGTAAATTTTGCGGGGAGGGAGCCGACGATCAGGTTGACCACGACAAGTACCGCAAGAAGGATGAGCGAAAGCACCACGGAATAGATACCGCTCTTGCCGCGTCTGTCAAAAAGAGGCTTTTTATTCATACTGTTATTCATCTTGAACCTCCTTATGTCAGCTCCAACGGCGCTTGTCAAAGGACTGCACCGTCAGGAAAATGAAGAATACGGCAAAGGAAATATAATAAACTACCGCGCCGACGTCAAAGATGCCGCCAAGGAAGTTATAGTATCTGTCAAACACCGCAAGATACTCGACCGTCTTCGGGAAGGCAGATTCAAAGATCGCGGAATTGACAAGATATGCGATAATGAGGGGAGCAACGGTAAGAACGCCTACCGCGCCGGTGATGATGTAGTTGCGTGTCAGATAATATACGATAGCGGTAAGTACAGCCGCAACCGCAATAAAGCAGATGAGCGACGCGATCGCGGACGTGGGAAGCATACCGACGAGCGAACCGAGAAGGTAGAGCCCGAGAGAAGATGCGATTCCGCTGATAGCGGCAATAAGCTGATTTTCGGTCAGAGAGGATACGAACGTGCAGACCGCGATCAGAGCTCCGCCGAGAAGGAAGAAGCCGAGGATCGCGCCGTATGCCGAGGTGAAGTTTACCTCGCCGAACATACCGATAACGATGGGGGTAAGTCCCATTCCGAGACAAGCCACACCCCAGACCGCAAGCATTGCAAAATACTTGCCGAGAACGACCTCGACGGCGCTCAGCGGAAGCGAATAGAGAAGCATATCCGTCTTTGTACGCTTGTCCTCCGCGATCGAACGCATGGTAAGTATCGGAACGATCAGCATCAGTACGGTCGTGAGATTGCTGAGAACGTATTCGTAGTTCGAATACTGATACATAAAGTTGAAGATCGTCGAGAAAATTCCCGAGAAGAGCCACATTACGCCAATGAAAACGTAACCCGAAAGGTTGATAAAGTAGGATCTGAATTCCCTTTTGAAAATTGCGATCATTATTCGTCATCCTCCTCATCGTCGGAAGAACTAAAGAGCGGCTTGTAGTCGTCCTCTTCCTTTTCCGCCTTTTTCTTTGCGGGGACAGCTTCGGTCTCGGTCTCCTCTTCTTCCTCGGGAAGCGCGGGGATCTCGAAGCTTGCGCTGCGCTCGTCGTTTCCGTAAGCCAGCTCGAGGAATATATCCTCAAGAGTGGATTCGTTCGAATGCATATCGAGGATCGGCATCTTTGCCGACGCAAAGATATTGAAGATATCCTCTCTGATATCCGCGCCGTCCTCGAAATTGACGGTAGCGGTAACAACACCGCCCTCCTCGTCGTACTCTGCGGAAATAACGCCCTTTACGCCCTCGATAAATTTCTGCGCTTTTTCCTTCTCGCCCTTGATCTTGATGATAAGCGCGTTGTTGCGGCTCGCCTCGGCTTCAAGATGCTCGAGCGTGTCGTTGGCAACGATATTACCGTGCGAGATGATGATAACGTGGTCACATACCGCGCTGATCTCGGCAAGAATATGGCTCGAGATGATAACGGTCTTGATTCTGCCGAGCTTTCTGATAAGGTTTCTGATCTCGATGATCTGCGCGGGGTCGAGACCTACGGTCGGCTCGTCGAGGATGATAACGTCGGGCTCGCCGATCATAGCCTGAGCAATGCCTACACGCTGGCGGTAACCCTTCGAAAGATTCTTGATGAGTCTGTTACGGACGTCGTAGATCTGCGTCAGCTGCATGACCTCCTTGACGTGGCGCAGGCTCTTCTCAAACGGAACGCCCTTTGCCTCTGCGACGAAAGAAAGATACTCGCGGGGAGTCATCTCGCCGTAGACGGGAGGCTGCTCGGGGAGATAGCCGATATGCTTCTTGGCCTCGATGGGATCCTCGAAAATATCGTGACCGTCAACCTTGACCTCGCCCGAGGTAGCGGCAAGACAGCCCGTGAGAATGTTCATTGTGGTCGATTTACCCGCACCGTTCGGTCCGAGCAGACCGTATATCTTTCCGGGTTCAATGTCGAAAGATATACCCTTAACGGCAAGATGATTGCCGTAATTTTTAGTTAGATTTCTGACCTTGATCAAAATTCGTAACCTCCTTTAAATTATACCATTATATAGCATATCATCAAACTGTGTCGTGAGAATGATTTATTTTTGAAAAAATTATGATTTTCATAAAACAAGCAAAGCCCGGATATCAATCCGAGCTTTTATGAAGGCAATACCGCACAATTCTGACGGTACAATTGCGCCGTCAGAATTGTGCGGTATTGCTTTAAAAATATTTACCTCAATTTTCTCCTCTTCCGAGTACCTTGAACATCGTATTCTTTCCGAGCGTCTCGTAGGATGCCCTCTTTATCCTTCCGATAACGATATCTCCGCCGCCCGAGACCGCGATATGCGCCTCGCCTACGGTTAGCTTCGATGCTTCAAAATCGCCCGAGCCCTGGACCTTCAGCTTCAGCGTATCGACCTCGCCGCCGCACTCAATGTCGCCCGAGCCCGCGATACTGATATTCATCTCATCTCCCTTGATCTCGCGCGCTCTGACGCATCCGCTTCCCGCGATCTTTATGAGCGGTGCGCAGAGGGAATCGGCATCAATGTCGCCGGAACCGCTGATCGAAATATTGGTTCCGAAAGCGACCTCTCCGACTTTTACGTCACCGCTGCCCGCGATCCTGCAATCCATTCTGTTGCAGTCGGCGGCGGTAACGTCACCGCTTCCCGCAACCGAAATTTCAAGAATACCGCAGGATGGTTCGATTTTGCAATTTGCCGAACCGCTGACCGAGATCTTGAACACGCTTCCGCGCTCGCAGGGGAGACTGACCGTCAGCGTATTACGCGCGCGGCTTCCGCAGTCGGACTCACTTTTTTTGAAAGAAAGCTCGAGAGTGTCGCCGTTCAGCTCGGCATTGATACGCGAGATGAATTTTGAATTTCCGCTTGCCTCGACACGTCCTTTGGAGTCCGACGAATTCTTTATGCGGAACTCGCAGGGCATCGAAAGCTTGGCAGTCACCGAAGCGAAATCCGGAAATTCGCGAAGATACTCTGTCTTCCCGCTGTCGCAGATATCATCCTGCTCCTCTGCTTCAAAAAATCTTATTTCTCCCGCGCCGACGTTCACCGCGCTTCCGCGTCCGAGATCTGCCCGGCTTCCATCGGTAAAGTACGCGATGTGCTTTTCCGAGTCTATCTTCTCGGGTGTTTTGGAGGAATAGCAGGCGCGGCTGTTATTCGAAAATATGTAATTCAGACCGTCCTTCTGCGGCGGAAAAGCTGCTGTTCCGTTGCCATCCGGGCCGATTCCGAAAAGACGCCCGATCGGTATATTCAAGACCTCTGCGATCTCGGGGAACAGGGTAACATCAGGGTATCCGAGTCCGTTTTCCCATTTTGAAACAGCCTGCGGAGTTATCCCGAGCTTGCCCGCAAAGGCTTCCTGAGTCATACCCGCGCGGCGCCGCGCCTCAAGAACGATCGTTCCGAAATTCTCAATTCCTGCCATTTTTGACCTCCGTGGTGAGCCGCACGGGAGCCGAACCTAATCGCCTCACAGCAATTAATTTTCGCGTCTTTCGGCGTAATTGCACTCGCAAGGTTAATACCTTGCTTCGTAAAATTCCACCAAAATCCACTAAAAATTAATTTGCCGTGAGGTGCGAAGCAGTTTTGACGGAGCAGATTTTTTCGAAAACAAAGTTCTTTCCGAAGGCAATATATTAATATTACCAAAGGAAGAACTGCAGTTATCGGGAAGATCTGCCCGACAAAACCGATTTTGTTCGGCTCTCGTACGGCCAGTGTTAGCATAATTATATAACAAAATACTCCAAAAGTCAATCACCTCGCAGTTTAGAAAAACCTCATTTTTCGGAAGGGAGCTTATCATTTTTTCGCCGCAATACAACTGTTGGTTAAGCGAAAGCGACTTAACAAATAGTATCTTGATTTTTCCAATAAAATATGATATAATGTATGCAATTAATTATCCGGAGGTCATAAGAATGACAAAGCAGGAACTTCTCAGATACGCAGACCACACTCTCCTCGCCCCCACCGCGAACGAGGCTGAGATCAAGGTCATCTGCGACGACGCAATGAAATACGAGACCGCATCGGTCTGTATCCCCGCAACATATATCCCCTTCGCCCGCGACTACACCGAAGGCAAGCTCAATCTCTGCACCGTTATCGGCTTCCCTCTCGGCTACACCACCACCGCGTGTAAATGCGCCGAGGCTCGTGACGCTATCGCAAACGGCGCCGGCGAGATCGACATGGTAGCAAACATCTGCAATATCAAGAACGGACGCTTCGATCTTGTTGAGGAAGACATCCGCGAGGTCAAAAAGGCTTGCGGCGACAAGATCCTCAAGGTCATTATCGAGACCTGCCTTCTCACCGATGAGGAGAAGATAAAGATGTGCAAGGTTGTAGGCGCGGCAGGCGCCGACTATATCAAGACCTCCACGGGCTTTTCCACCGGCGGAGCGACCCGCGAGGATATCGCGCTCTTCGCCGCAAACGTTCCCGAGGGTGTAAAGATTAAGGCGGCGGGCGGTATCCGCTCCTTTGAGGACGCCGAGGCATTCGTAAAGCTCGGCGCTTCGAGACTCGGCACCAGCGCACTCGTCAAGCTCATGAAAGCTCAAGAAGTAAAGGGTTATTGATAGGATGAATACTTACGTAGGCGAATTCAAAAAATTCATCAACCGCGGCAACGTGGTCGATATGTCCGTCGGTGTCATTGTCGGTAGCGCATTTACCGCCATCGTTACCGCTATGAGCGACAATATCTTAAAGCCGATCGTCAATTACTTTCTCGCATTACTCTTCGATGCCGATTCTCTCAGCGAGATCTACACCTACCTCAAGATCGTATACAAGGACGTTTTTGACGAAAACGGTATCGCGATCGCACAGGAGATCGACCTTGAACAGTCGATCTACATCGACTGGGGCGCATTCATAAATGCTGTGATCAATTTCTTCCTTATTGCAATCGTTCTCTTCACCATACTCAAATTCGTCAATAAAGTCCGCGAAGATCACAAGGAACTCAGTGAGATGATCGCCGAAAAGACCCTTGACCGCCACGAGCGTAAGGAACTGCGCGAGCACGGGATCAACATCAGAGACAAAGAGGCTGTCAAGGCTTACTTTGACGAGAAAAAACGTCTCGCTGAAGAAGTTGCTGCCAAAGCCAAAGCTGAAGCAGAAGAAAAGGCGCGTATTGAGCGCGAACAGAATCCCACCTCGGAGGATCTGCTCAAAAAGATTCTTGAGGTTATCAGTAAATAAAGCAGTAGCGGCATAGCTTCTGCGCATTTTGCACAATTCATTTATCCAAATGAATTGTGCACTTGTTTTTTTGCCGATTTTACAAAATATTTACCGAAGCTCTTGACAAATGCAGGAAAATCGTGTATAATAATATACGTAAAAAGTTTTTTATTTTCGGGCATGAGTTAGCATATGCTAATTCGTTCGCGGAAATCGCAAAATCGGTTACAATAAACGGTGAGAAAATGACACTGAAAGACGCCAAAGAAGGCAAAACTTACGTTATCAAAGACGTCACGACCGAGGACGACGAGCTCAACGCCTTTCTCTTCTCTCTCGGCTGTTACAGCGGCGAGAACATCACGGTCGTCAGACGCAGAAAAAAAGGCTGTACCGTTTCGATCAAAGACGGCAGATACAGCATCGACAATCAGTTGGCAGAGGCTATCCTGATTTAAAACAGACGGCACACTGCCTATTATTTACACAGATAAGTTAGCACAGGCTAACTCAAAGGAGAAACTCTCATATGAGAATCGCATTAACCGGAAACCCAAATTCGGGCAAAACAACAATGTTCAATGCCCTGACCGGCTCGAACGAAAAGGTCGGCAACTGGGCGGGCGTAACCGTTGACAAAAAGGAACACGCCGTAAAAAGATCATTTTATACGGGAGACGGGGCACTCGTTGCCGTCGATCTTCCGGGCGCATATTCGATGTCTCCCTTCACAAGCGAAGAGAGCGTGACCAGCGAATACGTCAAAAACGAAAGTCCCGACGCCATAATCAATATCGTTGACGCAACCAACCTCAGCCGAAGCCTGTTCTTCACCACTCAGCTTCTCGAGCTCGGCATTCCCGTTGTCGTCGCGCTCAACAAAAGCGATATCAACGAGAAAAAACGTACCGACATCGACTCGGACAAACTCGCGGCAAAGCTCGGCTGTCCCGTTGTCAATACCTCGGCAACCTCCGCGGATGGGCTCAAATCCCTCGTTGACGCCGCAACAAAGGTTATCGGCAAGGAACAGACCGCTCCATATTCTCAGGGAAATATTGATCTCACGGACCGCGAAGCCGTCACCGAAGCCGACCGCAAGCGTTTTGCATTCGTAAACGCCGTCGTAGCCGAAGTCGAGCGCCGCGAGGTCAGAACGAGCGATATTGCCATCGGTGACAAGATCGACGACGTACTTACGAACAAATGGCTCGGTATTCCGATCTTTGCCGCAGTTATGTTCCTCGTTTTCCAGATCTCGCAGTCATGGCTCGGCGCATGGATCGCTGAGGGCATTGTTTTCAACGAGGGTGCCGAGAATGAGCTATCGGTCCCCGGACTTGTAACCCTTATCGAAATATTCGGCGAATGGGTCGGCGGACTCATGGTGGGCGCATCGCCCATCCTCTACGCCCTCGTCGTTGACGGCATCATCGGCGGTGTCGGCGCTGTCGTCGGCTTCCTCCCGCTCGTAATGGTAATGTATTTCCTCATCGCACTCCTTGAGGACTGCGGATACATGGCTCGAGTCTCGGTCGTTCTCGACCCGATCTTCAAGAAGGTCGGACTTTCCGGCAAATCCGTCATTCCCTTCGTTATCGGAATCGGATGTGCCGTTCCCGGTGTTATGGCTTGCCGTACCATCCGCGACGAACGCGAACGCCGCGCGACTGCAATGATCACTCCCTTTATGCCCTGCGGCGCAAAGATACCCGTCATCTCCCTTTTCGCAGGCGCATTCTTTGACAACTCGGGCTGGGTCAGCTGGGTTATGTACCTTTCGGGAATCATCGTTATCTTCCTTGCCGCCCTCCTTATCAATGGAATCACGGGCAACAGAAAGAAGAGATCCTACTTCATCATCGAGCTCCCCGAATACAAGGTCCCGAGCTTCTGGAGAGCGTTTACCTCTATGCTCGACCGCGGATGGTCCTATATCGTCAAGGCGGCGACCATCATCCTCCTCTGCAACACGGCGGTACATATCATGCAGACCTTCACGTGGTCCTTCGCCGTTGCCGAGAGCGCGGACAGCTCGATCCTCGCCGGCATCGCGTCCCCCTTCGCATACCTTCTCGTTCCCGTTGTCGGAGTAGTCTCATGGCAGCTTGCGGCGGCGGCAGTTACAGGATTTATCGCCAAAGAAAACGTCGTCGGCACGCTTGCGGTCTGCTTCGTAGGACTTGAAAATCTCATCAATACCGAAGAACTCGAAATGATGGAGGGCACCGGTGCGGAGGTCGCGGGAATCATAGCGATCACCAAGGCTGCGGCACTCGCATACCTGATGTTCAACCTCTTCTCTCCTCCCTGTTTTGCCGCTATCGGCTCGATGAATTCCGAGCTTAAGAGTGCAAAGTGGCTCTGGAGCGGAATCGGACTCCAGCTCGGCGTCGGATTTACCATCGGTTATCTCGTCAACACGGTCGGCACGCTCATCACCGAGCCCGCGTCCCTCCACATCGGAGGAACGATCGGCGGAGCAATCGCCGTTGCCGTATTCGCCATCATCATCGCATCGCTTATCGCAAAAAATAATAAGCGCATCGCATTGCTCAAAAAATAATGGAACACTTAACAGATATCATCGTCATCCTCGTTGTTGCCGCCCTGATCGGCGCAATATGCTTCTATCTTTGGAGACAGAAGAAAAAAGGCGTCAAATGCATCGGCTGCCCCAATGCAAAGGAATGCTCGGGCACGTGCGGCGGCTGTAATAATACGGTCGAAGACGATACGAAATAATAAACCTGACGGCAGACTCGGTTTTGAGTCTGCCGTTTTGTGTCGCGAGCAATCGGAGCTATGTGTTTGCACCTATATTATAGTCTATTTATCGACGATTGTCAATAAGCTGACTATAATTTATAATAATATAGGGGTGAAAATTATGATTTCATACGAACCTTTTTTCAAAACCTTGAAAGAAAAAGGAATAACAACCTATAAACTAACTAACACATACGGACTAAGCTGTAGTCTTATGAACAGACTCAGGCATAACAAACCGATAACGACCGTGACAATCGATGATCTTTGTAAAATTCTCGATTGCGAAGTGAGTGACATTCTACTATACAAAAAGGACTCCGAAGAGTCCTCAAGGTGCTGACAAACCTACATCCCAAAAAGCAATGTGTCAAATTGCCAATAATAGACAAACAACTGTGTTCTAACTCGCTAACCGGGGTGCAGGGGCGAAGCCCCTGCAAACGTAACGCTGTCATCCTGAGGCGGCGACCGCAGTCCGCCATGCCGCCGAAGGATCTCGTGACGCGCAAATTGTTCTTTGCGCGTCGCGGAACCGGCACGAGGAAACTTGATGTGTGTAATCGTAAAACCAAAGTCAAACAAAGGTTGTTTGTACTTTTATAAGGCAAAATAATAAAATCACTGTGTAATTTTGAAACTACACAGTGATTCTTATATTCATATACCTTTAGCTTGGTCGGGTGCTGTACAGACTTCATCGCCAGCACCGCCCCGCCCGAGGAACAACTCGGTCGGCACGAGATCCTTCGGTGCCAAGCGGCCTGCGGGCGCACCTCAGGATGACACCGTCTTTCTTGCAGGGGCTTCGCCCCTGCAGCCCTGCATTGCGAGTGCTAACATAACTTTCTACTCTTTGTGCATATTGCTGTAGGATTGGTTTTTATTGTACTTTGTCAGTAATCTGAAGCTTCTCTCGGGAAGCTTTTTTCATTTTCTCTTGACTATTCCTTCGCTTTATGCTATAATTCAATCATCAAGAAAAGGAAGAAATCATAATGAAAGAAATCCTCTCTGTTGAAAACATGCGTGCAAGCGACGCGCACAC
>JAZSMP010000165.1:0-3222 GCA_045535915.1 Eubacteriales bacterium
TCCTAATTATAATAGAAGATAAAAGGGATGAAGCTTTGTGGGTTCGTTTGTCGTTTATGTAATACAGACGGGTGCTCTCCTCAACCACCGCTGCACGCGGTCCCCCTTCCCCGCTGGGGAATGTAAAGGGGTGAATCCGAAATCCTTTGCTATTCAGCGGACTTAGTTTCAGCTTCATCTGTCCATAGCAGATCGGAATATTTTTATTAAAATAATTACGCGCTTTCAGTTGAATTTCAGCAAAATAATTTCAATAATAATCTTCCAATTTGCTATGCAGAATTATAAATTTGCACGATATTCGCTGTAGTAATCAAATTAGCGCGGTGCATCCTTTTACATTCCCCAGCGGGGAAGGGGGACCGCGCGCAGCGGTGGTTGAGGAGAGCCGAGTCTGTACTGCATAAGAAGCAGGAGCGGATATTATTTAATAAAAATCAGAAAATTTTCGAGCATCGGAAATTTACCTTCAACTAGCAACTAGCAACTAGCGACTAGCGACTAGTAACTAGCAACTAACGCCCCCGGCGTATTCCACAAACTTCATCATCGCCTCGCGTCCTTCGTCCGTCGCCTTATAAACTCCCGCGTCCTCGAGAACTGCGGTGAAGGTCTTGCCGATCTCCTCGTAGAGGATCGATTCGACGTTTTCAGGCGTGAAGGTGTAGTTGTCCTTGAAGCTATCGAGCCAAGCGACGTGCTTTTCGCAGTCGGGGTCGGTCGCGGGATCTCCGCCCGCAAGAATGATCTCGGCAAGGCGTGCCATCTCCTTTTTGAGTCGCGCGGGAAGGATCGCAAGTCCCATGACCTCGATAAGTCCGATATTTTCCTTCTTTATATTATGCTTGTCCGCGTGCGGATGGTAGATTCCCATCGGGAACTCTTCGCTTGTCAGATTGTTGCGGAGTACGAGGTCGAGTTCAAAGTCTTCGCCGCGGCGGCGCGCGATCGGAGTGATGGCGTTGTGAGGAACGTCACCGGTGAAAGCGACTACGCCGTTTTCCTCATCGGAATAACCTGACCAGGCGACTCTGATCTGCTCGGCAAGCTCAACGAGCGCGGTTTTTGATTTTGAACGCAGACGGAGGACCGACATCGGCCAGTTGACGATTCCCGCCTCGATCTCGGGGAATTTTTCGAATTTTACAGGGAGGATGACCTCGGCGCGCTCCATCGGGAAGGTGTAGCAACCGCCCTGCATATGATCGTGCGAGAGGATCGAGCCGCCTACGATCGGAATGTCGGCGTTCGAGCCGATAAAGTAGTGCGGCAGCTCGGTGACGAAATCAAGCTGACGCTCAAAAGTCGCGCGGCAGATCTTCATCGGCACGTGAGCTTTTGAGAGCGCGATGCAATGCTCGTTGTAGTAAACGTAGGGCGAATACTGCAGATACCATTCGTCTCCTCCGAGAGTGAAGGGGATCTGACGGAGATTCTGGCGCGCGGGTGCGTTTGCGTGACCTGCGTAGCCGACGTTTTCGGGGCAAAGCAGACATTTCGGATATCCCGACTGAGGCGCAAGCTTTGCCGCCGCGATGTCCTTCGGGTCCTTCTCGGGCTTTGAGAGGTTTATCGAAATATCGATGCTTCCGTATTTCGAGTCGACCGACCAACGGCGGTCCTTCGCAACACGGTCAGCGCGTATGTAGTTAGAGTCGATCGAGAGGCGGTAGAAATAGTCGCTCGCCTTCTTGGGATCTTCTTTGTAAAGCTCGAAGAATTTCGCGGTGACCTCGCTCGGACGGGGCATCAGAATACCCATCAGCTTGGTGTCGAAAAGGTCGTGCGCGGTAATTCCTTCATTAATTATATTATTAGCCGCCGCGTATTCGCAAATAGCGTCAAGTATCTCGTGAAGCTCCAGATCCTTTTCCTCGTCGGAAACGCAGTCTTCAAAAGCCGTGAGATGAAGCTCGGTGCAAAGGGTGTTTGCGGCGTAAATGCGGTCAGCGGAGTCGAGCATACCGCAGCTTTCTGCGTGGTTGAGTAAAGCCGAGATGAGTCGGGAGATCTTTTCGTTAGTCATTTTTCACCTCTAATATATATAAGGAAGTTAAATTCTGATTGCTTTTTCGTCGATGAATTTCTTTACCGCCGCCTCGGTCGGCAGAGAGGGAAGCGCGCCCTTCTTGCTGACCGCGAGTGCGCCGACGACGTTTGCGTAGCGACCTGCGCGGACGATATCGCCCGAACGGAGATATTCGAGGGTCAGAGCGGCGGTGAATGCGTCACCCGCGGCGGTGGTGTCAACCGCATTTACGCCGTAAGCGGGGAGGCAATGATAATATTTTCCGTCGTAAATATAGCATCCGCGTCCGCCGAGCTTGATGACGATGTATTTTGCGGTGACGAGCTTCTGTAGCTCCATTGCCGCGCGCAGACAGTTGTCGGGATTCGAAGGATTGATTCCCGTGAAAATTTCGGTCTCGGTTTCGTTGGGAGAAAAAATTTCGAGAGGAGGCAGATCCTCAAGCGGAAAGTCGGGATTTGCGGGTCCCGCGTCAAGAATTATCGGAATTTCTTTTTCGTTTGCGGTCCACGCGGCGTGCATAACGGCGTCCTCGGTGATCTCAAGCTGCATAAGAAGCGCGTCGGGGCGGCAGATAAATGCCGCGTCGATGTCCTCACGGGTAAGACGGATGTTCGCGCCGGGGAAAAGAATTATGCGGTTCTGGCCGTTCGGCTCGACCATAATTGCGCCGAGACCTGTGACAGCATTCGGATCGACAACTATAAAACGGGTGTCGAGACCTTCCTTTTTATATATATTGTGCATGATGGAGCCGTTAG
Source organism: Eubacteriales bacterium (assembly GCA_045535915.1). Lineage (GTDB taxonomy): Bacteria > Bacillota > Clostridia > Oscillospirales > CAG-272 > CAG-390. The sequence goes on from JAZSMP010000165.1 coordinate 2,791, forward strand.
CGTCCTTGCCGAGCCTGCAGCAGAAGATACTGTCGCCGCCGAGTCTGCGGACTGCAACAGCGGAATTTGCGCCCTTTCCGCCGGGAACAAACTGATAAGTTCCGTTCTCAAGCTGTGTTTCACCGCCCTGCGGGATCTTGCTGACGCTCATAACAAAGTCCATGTTTGCCGAGCTTACAGTTAAAATTCTTTTCGGGATCTGCATTTTTCTACCTCTGAATTTCAAATTTTTTGAAGTCGGATATATAACCATCTTATATTATACTATATAATAATCAAGAAATCAAGGGGGAATTTGCGATTTTAGTCGAATTGATTCGTCAACCTGTACAAAAGGGGAGGGTATGATTTGTGCAAAATGCTGTCAAAAGGTACAAAGTGAAAAAAATCTCAAAAAACTTTCAAAAAAGTGTTGACAAAGCGGGATGAAAG
>JAZSMP010000152.1:0-1801 GCA_045535915.1 Eubacteriales bacterium
GGGAATGTTTTGGCCAATTTTTTACAAAGGGCTGGGGGGCCAAGGCCACCCCCCTTCCCGACCTCCGCAGAGGGCGGAATTTCCCCCTGCGCTTCAAGCGGTCTCCGCTCTCGGTGACCGCTTGGAAGGAGTAAAAACTCCTTTTCGAGGAGTTTTTTGCTCCTTCACTCCCCGCGTGCTTCGCACGCGGAATGACTATAGAGTGTTCGTGCTTTCTTCGGGCTTATACAGAAATTTCGCGCCCGCATAGTGATTTCGCCGATATCCATGTAATTTTGGATATGCAAAAACGGACTCCACCCCCGCCCCCTCCTCGTGAACCGAGGAGGGGAGTTAAAGAGTGCGAGCTTCTTTGTTCAGCGTTCTGAATACTGTTTGTTGGTGCCTGCGGCACGAGATATGCCATCGGCGAGATATATAAATACGATATGCTTCGCACGATATGTTCCGCAAGCGGAACGTTATTTAATAGGAAAATTTCCGCTCGCGGAAATTTTTAAAAAGGACAGCGAAGTTTTTTCGCTGTCCTTATAAGTTATGGGTTATGAAGCTTGCTTTTGCTCGCAGTTATGAGCTTGCAATGCAAGCGTTATGATATGATCGCCATTTGCCGATCTGTACCGAAGGTACATCATAACTCACCGAAGGTGATCATAGTTCTGAGTTCGCTCTGAGGCGATCATAGTTGATTTTCTTCGAAAATCACTGTGCAGCGTTTACGATAGCAGCGAACTTCTCGGGAACGAGGGATGCGCCGCCGATGAGACCGCCGTCAACGTTGGGCTTAGCAAGAAGCTCTGCAGCGTTAGCGTCGTTCATGGATCCGCCGTACTGGATGGTTACGGTCTCAGCTACCTCAGCACCGTAGAGGTCTGCGAGTACCTTACGGATAACTGCGCAAGTCTCCTCAGCCTGCTCGGGAGTAGCGGTAAGGCCGGTGCCGATTGCCCATACGGGCTCGTAAGCGATGATCACGTTCTTAAGCTCTTCTGCAGAGATACCTGCGAGATCGAGCTTGGTCTGCATTCCGACAACCTCGTCGGTGATGCCTGCGAGTCTCTGCTCCTTGACCTCACCGAGGCAGAGGATAACCTTCATGCCTGCTGCAAGAGCAGCCTTGGTGCGGAGGTTAACGGTCTCATCGGTCTCTGCGAAGTATTGACGTCTCTCGGAGTGGCCAACGATTACGTACTCAACGCCGATAGCGCGGAGCATTTCAGCGGAAACTTCACCGGTGTACGCGCCCTTGGGTGCGAAGTGAACGTTCTCAGCGCCGATCTTGATATTGGTGCCCTCTGCTGCTTCCATAGCTGCCGCGATGGTAACGTAGGGAGCGCAGAAAATGATGTCGCAATTGTCCTTGCCTGCAACGAGGGGAGTTACGTTAGCGATAAACTCACGTGCCTCGGCGGGGGTAAAGTTCATCTTCCAGTTGCCTGCGATTACTGTTCTTCTCTTTGCGGGATTCATTATGTTTATCCTACCTTTCAAAATATTCGATAATTAAATTAAACAGCAAGGTCGGGCGGTTTCCGAAGGGAATTTGTGCTTGGATTTATGGCACAAAAGCCCGACCTTACAATTCAAACGATTTATCGTTTGAATTATTTATTCCTTGTCCATAAGGCACGCGATGCCGGGAAGCTCGAGGCCTTCGAGGAACTCGAGAGATGCGCCGCCGCCGGTGGAGATGTGAGTCATCTTGTCTGCGTAGCCGAGCTTTTCAACAGCTGCTGCGGAGTCGCCGCCGCCGATGATGGAGATAGCGCCGCTCTCTGCAACTGCCTTTGCAACGCCCTCG
>JAZSMP010000329.1:0-4599 GCA_045535915.1 Eubacteriales bacterium
GTTGGCATTGGTGTTGTCGTCGGTGAAGGTAATAGTGGAACCTGCAGGGCCGAGGTTGATAACGTCGCTGTAGGAATACATTCCGCCGGTGGGGTTGAGCTTTTCCTTCCAGCTCGAATTGGTGGAAGAGCCTACGTAGCCGAGCTTCCATTCGGGAGTTACAACGTAATCCTTCATCTCGTTCGAGGGAGCTTCGGTGGTAACTTCGGGAGCCTCGGTGGTAACTTCGGCTTCGGTAGTTGCCTCGGGCTCGGTAGCCTCGTCGGTGGTAACGTCGGGCTCACCCGTGATCTCGGGAGCCGAGGTGGGATCAGCTACAGCCTCTGTTGTGCCATTGCCGTCATCGGCGGGCTGGCAGGCGATCACGGATGATGCCATCATCACAAGCAGAAGAGCCATAGCGGTGAATCTGATAAAAATGTTTCTTTTCATAATAATCTCCTTTCGAGAATAAATATACGTATATTATATAGGAAATTCCGTATTTTGTCAAGTGGATAGAAGAAAAATGAACATTTTCGCGCGAATATTATTGACAAGTCGGCTCAAATGTGGTAAAATCATAAAAAACCGCGAGGTACATTGACATGAAAAAATATCTGCTTCCCGAAACGGGTAACTTCTACAAAGCCAATCTCCACTGCCACACCACGGTCTCCGACGGCAAATGGACGCCCGAAGAGGTCAAAAAGAACTATATGGCAATGGGTTATTCTGTAATCGCATACACAGACCACGACGTTCTCATCCCCCACCCCGAACTTGCGGATGATAATTTTCTGCCTCTCAACTCCTATGAGATGGAGGTCAACGCCCCCGGTCCCTGGGATAAAAATTGCAAGTGCTGCCATATGTGCCTGATAGCACTCGAGCCCGACAATCTTACCCCCGTCTGCTGGCACAGAAACAAATACACCTGGGGCAACGCAAAAAGTATTTACGCTCCGCAGGTCAAATTCGACGAAAACGAGCCCGATTACGAGCGCGTCTACTCCCCCGAAGGCATCAACGACATGATGAAACGCGGACGCGACGCGGGATTTTTCGTCACCTACAACCATCCCGCGTGGTCACTTGAAACCGCACTCGACTTCACAAAATACGAGCATATGAACGCAATCGAGATCGTCAACGGAAGCTGTGTTACCGCAGGCTTTGACGATTACAACGGCGCGGCATACGATACGATGCTTCTTACGGGCAAGCGTCTTTACTGCATCGGTGCAGACGACAACCACGATCTTCATCCTATGGGCGATCCCCGAAACGATTCCTTCAGAGGCTTTACAATGATCAAAGCCGACAAGCTCGAATACAGAACGATCACGTCCGCGCTTGAGCGTGGCAATTTCTACGCTTCTCAGGGTCCCGAGATCACCGCGCTCTGGTTTGAGGACGGAAGGGTACACATCGAATGCAAGGGAGCAAAGGAGATAGTCGCGCACTACGGTGTCAGAAAAGCCGGCAGAAAGGTTGCAAACGGCGAGCCTCTCACCTCCGCATCCTTCGCCTTCGCCCCCGACGACAACTACATCCGCATCACAGTAACCGACTTCGACGGCCTCAAAGCCGATACCAATGCGTATTTCGCAGATGAGGTTTATAAAGACGAATAAACAATTAACGGCATCCCGTTTAAGTGGGATGCCGTTAATTGTTTTTATTAGTCAGCTCTGAGTCTCTCGTAAGACTTATACTGGCTGTACTTTGTGATGATATCGTTCATCTCGGCAATTGCCTTGTTGTAATCAGCCTGATCATCCTCAAGAGTGAGAGCTTCCATATCGTAGAAGGAGCAGTCAACAGCCTCGGAGCCGAGGATGAGCGGTACGTTCTGAGTGTTGTTGATCGCGGTGTAGACAAGCTTGAGCTCGTTTCCGATATAGAAGTAAACGTAATCGTTATGGCAAACTACCTTCCACTCGATCGTAAGCTTCTCGCCCGCCTTGAAGGTATAGATATCCTCTGCGGGAACGTTGGTATCGTAAGGAATGCAGAGCTTGAAATTGCCCTTGGTCTCGTTATCCCAAAGAAGGATTCTGTTGTTTCCGCTGTCAAGTATACCAAACTGAATATGCGGGTTGGTGCCAGTTCCGGTGATATCAAGCTTACCTGATACGATATAGTTCTTGGTAAGCTTCTTGCCCTTGTACTCAATATTCGCAAGCGCGGTACCCTGGGCGATGGTCTGGTTCTTTGCAAAGGAAATATCTTCGATCTTAGCTTCGGAAATTACGGGAGCCTGAGCAGCATCATTGATAACGATTCCGGTCTTTGCAAGCTCTTCTACAAATACCTTGTAGTTTTCGGGCTTGGGATGGACCTCGTCCTTGAGCATATCCTTGGTGATAAGCGCGGGAGTGTCAATGTAAGTGATGTAATCGAGCACATCGCACCACTTCTTCATAGTTGCGTTGATTCTTTCAACGTATCCGATCTTGAGGTTGTCATATGCTCTCTGAGTTACTCCGAACCAATAAATATGAGTTTCGGGGAACTGCTTGTGCATAACTGTAAAGAGTCTTTGGTATGCGGAAAGCGCATTGTTGACTGTGTCGCCGTCATCGTAAACGTTGTTGGTTCCAACGTGTATTACGATGCTCTTGGGCTTGGTCTCTGCAAGCCAGCCGGTAACCCATTCTTCCCAGTCGTAGGTCGTGGTTGCGCTGATACCGAGGCAGAGCGCATCCTTGCCAACGTATTCTGCGGTATAGAAGCCGGTCCAGAATGCGGTATCAAAGAAGGAGTCTCCGATGAAGATAGTGGTCTGACCGTCAATACCGTTATCCTTCCAGATCTTTGCGCGCTGTTCAGCGGCAGTTGCAAAATCCTTCGCGCTGAACTTTTTGTCAGAGGTGTTGACCTCTTCTATCCTTACGTTAAAGGTCGTGCTGAAGTGCTCGGACTTTGCCGTAACCTCGTGTACGCCCTTCTTGAGCGCGGTGACAGTATTCTTTTCCGCATCAATGGTAAGCGCGGAGGTATCGTACTCGTAGGTAAGAGCTTCCTTGCACTCTTCCTTCGAGAAAACGGGGATGACAATTGCATCGGGATAACCGACCCATGCGAAAACGTCATCAATTTCGAGAGTTCCGTAATCTACGGGGGCTTCGGTCTCATCGGGGATGGGATCGGTCTCGGTGGGCGCGGGAGTGGTTTCTGCGGGCACGGGATCCTGCGAGCATGCCGCAAGCGACATACAGAGAATTGCGCACATAAGTACCATAATAAAGGTTAACAGCGTTTTCATAACATTTCTCCTTTTGCGGATTTTTCCGATTTGATCGGTACAATTTTATTATATCACACTTTTGTGTAAATTTCAAGCATATCTTCAAACTAGATCTTACTGTTTGCAACGATAACGTCCTGTGCCCAGTGCGCCCATTGCGTGTCTATGCCGATATCAGCGTAAGAAGGGTAATCCTTTGCGATCCAGCCTCCGCCCGCCTTGCGGAATATCTCGCACATCTCCTTCGCACGTCTTTCGATAAACTCTCGGTCGCCCGTGGGCAGTACCTTTTGGATATCGACGGGCGAATAGAAAACAGCGCGGTCTGCAAATTCGCTTGCCAACACCTCGGTGGGATAAGCGTCGGGTTGATCGAACTGAAAAACGTCAACACCCGCGTCGATCAGATCCTCCATAAGACCGTAATTGTATCCGCAGGAGTGCATAAACATAGCCATTCCGGCTTCGTGAACAGCATCTGCGAGCTTTTTGTAAGCGGGTTTGAACAGTTCTCTGAAGGTGGACGGCGACATAAAGGTCGAGTGCTGCGTACCCAGATCGTCGTAAATTATCCAACCGTCAATACCGCAGCCCGCGATACTGCGGACAACTGCCGCTTCCTGCTCTGCGATCTCATTAACGAATCTCGCAGCCTCTTCGGGATATTCGATCGTATCCATAAGGGCATTCGATATCAGACGCGCATCGCGCAATACGGCAAAAATCGCTCTGCCCGTAGTTATTATGAATTTATCGTGATTGGCAAAATCCTTCTGCAAAAGAGTTTCGCGGAACGTCGGATCAAATTCAAGCGCGGGGAAACTGTAGTCGTCCCAATCCTGAATGACACCCCTGATGCATTCGCCCTTGGTCTTGCCGTTGAATCTGCCGTAAATATTGCCGTAAAAGTCGCGGCGGACCTCGCCGCTGAAACCGGTAAGCTGTTTCAGTTCCGGATAATCTCCCCACTTGTCATAGGGATTCGGAGGCATATTTATCTGACGGCGGTTTGGCGTACCCGCGAAATCGGTATGATCCTTAAAAGCAAAACCGAAACGCGGCGGCGCATCGTGATTTATTATGCGTTTGATAATTTCTTTTGAAGTCATGTTTTTACCCTCTTATTTGATATATTTTTTGTTAAACTCTTTCACGGCAGACTTTATCGAACTGTCTATCAGATCGAAATAACTCTCATAGATACGCTGTTTTCCTGCTTTCATTATACCACAAAACTTGGCAGATTGCAAGTGTTTTTCACTCAGACAAAAAAGAACCGACCCGAAGTGCGGGTCGGTCAGGCTGCTGACAAAGTGTCATAAAAAACAATCATATGGCAATCTGCAGAAAAAGCAGAAAGCTATGTT
>JAZSMP010000230.1:0-10170 GCA_045535915.1 Eubacteriales bacterium
CATTTCACGGAAAAAAGCCGAGCCGATGCCGAGGTTCCAGAATTTTTGAAGGATTGCAATGGCAATTGTCGCGCGGTGTGCGGTCTTCATTCCGCTCTTAAAGGATATTTCGCAATTGCCGGCAATCTCGCCGTCAATAAAACAAGCTATTGCAAGAGTGCTTTTTGATTCGCGAAGATTTTTGACCCAATTTTCCTCTTTTTCAACGGTAACACCTTCCCATTCCTCGGGATAACGAGCGAGGAAATCCGTCTCGCCGCATGCCTTTGTTATGTATGTCAGCATCCCCGCCGCATCGGATATCTCGGGTGTTTTCAGTATGGCTTTTGCGCCATTTTTTAGGGTTATTTCTTTCGGTTGGAATATCATTTTTTATCCTTTCTGTACTATTTATTGTACGAGTGATAGCTTTGTTATAATCAAATTTATGTTACGAGACTGTAGGGGACGGCGCCCTCGACGTCCCGAGCCCAATGAAATTATAGCTGTGCATTGAGCCAAGAAAATATCATTATAGCTTTTGTATTTAGACAAATACATAATTTTATTCCCACGGACCGCCGAGGACGTCGGTCTCTACGGATATAATATAATTATTGCTCATGAACTTAATCAATTTTTAACTTTAGTGCCGCCCGGGACGTCGAGGGCGCCGTCCCCTACAAGCTCGTAACGTAAACAGCAAGATAATATAGTTTTGCTTTCGTTATGTCGTAATTTCTTTTTTATAATAAGTAAGCGTCAAGCTTTCGTCTGCTTTCAAAGTTAAATTCATATTCAGATATCCCGCGTTTTCGTAGCATCTTCGGTTTTTTTCCATGTCTATTGGAAAATCTACATAGAATCTTTTTGCGTCGGGGAATTCCTTTTCAGCAAGCTCGATGGCTTTCGGCGCAATACCCTTGCCTTGGTAATCCGGGTGAATATAAAGTCGTCCGAGGTAGTATTCTCCCTCTTCAAGAAAGGTATCGGGGAACCACTTGCCATACACGCGGTAGAATATTGCGCCGACAGTTACGCCATCGGCTAGGATTGTGAAATGTCGGTAATTTCCATTTAATCTGATCAGTATATCCTCTACCCCGCGCAGATACGGATTGGCTGGGTCGCGGTATTTTTCGTAAAGGGGCAAAAACGCCGCCCTTTGTATTTCGATCAGTTCCTCGGCTTCCGAGGGGTGTGTTTCTCTTATTGTAATATCCATATCTACCCCTTTCTGAACACATCCAGCATATGATTCGTTGCGCCGACCATATCGGGGCGTTCGCAGATGTTCATATGGTATTTCATATAAAATTCAAAGTCCTCGTCATCAAGCTCGGAAAAGCGTCCGCGCAAGAAATTGACAAGCATATCTGTGCCGACGTAGTGCAGGCGGGTGACGTTGAAGTCATCCATCAGGGAATCAACGTCCTCTTTGCGGTAAAGCTGAAAAACGTCCTGCGGCAGCGAATAGAGCTTGAAGGTTTCTTCGTTTATCTTCTTTTCCGCGCGGGTGGGTTTGAGCATATCCTTACCCATACAATACTGATACATAGTCATGTCGCTGTTGCAATATGCGGCGAAAATGATTCCGCCCTTTTTCGTAACGCGGATAGCCTCCGATAGTGCCTTTTTCTGATCGCAGGCGGTGAAAAGATGGTACATCGGACCGAGAAGCAGGGTGATATCGTATTTTTCATCCTCAATTTTAAGGTCAAGCGCGTCGCCCTGCGCGACCGTGATCTTTTCCGAGGGCAACGTATGTGCGCGGAAGACTTCAATATTGCATTCCATCAGCTCGACGGCATCGACCTCGTAGCCGTTCTGCGCGAAATAATGCGAGTACCTGCCCGTCCCCGCGCCGATCTCGAGGATCTTCATCCCGGGGCGCAGGTATTTTTCGACATAATTTACGGTCGTGATGAACTCCACGCTTCCGTAGCGCGAAAGCAACCGCCCGTCCTCCTTTCCTCGTGAGTAGTAAGCGGTAAGTGCTTCGATTCTGTCCATAGTTTTTCTCCTTTCTTAAACAGAAAAGACGATGCAAATCGAAATCAGAACTTCGACTTGCACCGTCTTTATCCAAAAATATAATCCTATAATGCGATTATGATGAAATTTGGGTACGACAGCACAAGCCCGACGAATACCAAGAGTATTCTCCGCGCATGGGGACATTATTATTAAGCACAAACTTAATAGTAGTCATTGCCGTAGACCTTTCTGAAAAATTTCGCTTATTATAACACAAAAAGGAGCGATTGTCAATAGGAAATTTCAAAAATTTTGAAATTTTCAGCAATCAAGCATTGTTTTTCCTTCGCCGACAAGTCCTTCAAAGTCCTTTTTGAAGGCTTCAACGGCGTAGGTAACGGTGGGATTCGAGATAAGACCCTCGATGATATCGGGAGCACAGGTCGCGCATCCGCATCCGTAAGCCGCAAGCTCCTGGACCTGCTGGCTGTTCTTGAAACTTGCCGCAAGAATTTCGGTCTTGTAGCCGCCGTTCACAAAAATGTCGTGCATGGTCATAGCCGACTCAACACCGTTCGCGCCGAGATTGTCGATTCGATTGACATAGGGAGCGGCATAATCCGCACCTGCGCGTGCCGCAAGGTACGCCTGCATAGGGGTGTAGATCGCGGTCGCCGTGATCTTGTAGCCCTGCGCCGAAAGGGTCTTGATCGCCTTAAGTCCCTCGCGGGTAACGGGGATCTTGATGAATGTGTCCTTGCCGAGCTTCTCTGTGATCTTTGCAGCTTCTGCGATCATTCCCTCGGCATCGGCCGAAATAACCTGAACGTGAAGCTCTTTGTCACCGAGGAACTCGCGGATCTCGGTAAGAACCTCAAAGGGCGGGCGTCCGCTCTTTGCAAGGATTGAGGGGTTGGTGGTTACACCGTCAACCGGGTAGAATTCGGAGATCTCTTTGATCTTCTGAATGTTTGCGTCATCAATAAGTAATTTCATTTTTACACCTCTTATAAATATTTTTAACTTTACACTTTCCACTTTTCACTTTCCACTTCCGCGAAGCGGACCGCTTCCATCGCATCCTTCGCGTACTTATCCGCGCCAATGCGTTCTGCGTATTCGCGGTTGAGAACGGCACCGCCGACAACGATCTTTGCCCACGGTGCGGATTCGCGAAGTTGTTTTATCGTCTCTTCCATAGCGGGAACGGTCGTGGTCATCAGCGCGCTGAGACCGACGATCGGGGCATGCAGACGGACGGTCTCCTCGACCACCTTTTCGGGAGAGACATCGCGTCCGAGGTCGACGACGGGATAGCCGTAGTTTTCAAGAATGAGCTTTACGATATTTTTGCCGATATCGTGGATGTCGCCCTTGACAGTCGCAATCACGAAGGGAGGCTTGTTCGCTGTATTTCCGCTCGGCATATGCGCCTTTATGATCTCAAATGCCGATTTCGCCGCCTCGGCGCTCATAAGGAGCTGGGGCAGATAGACCGTCTTCTTTTCAAAACCGACACCTACTGTGTCAAGCGCGGGGATTATCTCACCATTGACGACCGCAAGCGGATCGTTTTCCGCTATCATAGCCTCGGTCAGAGCCGCCGCGCGGTCTTTAAGTCCTTTTATGATAGCCTTCTGAAGCTCGGAGGCAAAATCCTCCTTGACCTCGGTGACCGTCTGAGCGACTGTGCCGACCGACTGAACCGATGAAATAAAATCCGCGCAGTTTTCGTCGAGCCCCGCAAGCGCGCGGTATGAGTAATAGGTGTTCATCATCTCGGCGGAATAGGGATTCATGATCGCCGCTGAAAGACCGCCGCCGAGCGCAAGGGCGAAGAAATTCGAATTTATCACGTCCCTGTTCGGCAGACCGAAGGATACGTTCGAAACGCCGAGTGAGGTATGGCATCCGAGCCCGTTTTTGATCATCGAAACAGCGCGGAGAGTCTCTCGCGCGGCATTGTTATCCGCACTTATCGTCATAGCAAGCGGATCGAAGATGATGTCCTTCTTTTCGATTCCGTACTTCTCTGCCTCGGCGAGAATTCGCTTTGCGATCTCAACACGCGCCTCAGCCGTCGAGGGGATTCCGCTGTCATCGAGTGTGAGGGCGACGATGAGTCCGCCGTATTTCTTCGCAAGCGGGAAAACGCTGTCCATGCTTTCCTGCTTACCGTTTACCGAATTTATCATCGCCTTGCCGTTGTATCGGCGGAGTGCCGACTCCATCGCAATGGGATTGGAAGTATCTATCTGCAGAGGCAAGTCGATGATCGCCTGAAGCTCGCATACGGCTTCGGTCAGCATCCCCGCCTCGTCAATATCGGGCAGACCGACGTTGACATCGAGAATATGCACGCCCTTTTCCTGCTCTGAAATTCCTTCCTTTAATATATACCCGATATCGTGCGCCTTGAGCGCTTCCTTGAAACGCTTTTTGCCCGTCGGATTGATGCGCTCGCCGATCAGTATCGGCTCTTCGCCGAAAACGACGGCATGAGTATAGGACGAAACGCAGGTGATATTTTTCTTCTCAGTAGGCATCGGAACGATATCTGCGCAAGCTTTGACTGTCGCCGAGATATATTCGGGAGTCGTACCGCAGCAACCACCCGCGATGCTCACGCCCTTTTTGACGAGAGAGGCGACCTCCGCGGCGAATTCATCCGCGCTTACGTCGTAATGAGTCTTTCCGCAAACGCATGACGGCAGACCCGCATTCGGCTTCAGAATAACGGGAACAGACGCGTATTTCAGATATTCTTCAACTATCGGAGCAAGTGCACGCGGTCCGAGCGAGCAGTTTACGCCTATCGCATCGGCACCCATACCTTCAAGCATCGCGACCATTGCCGCGGGCGATGCGCCCGTCATCAGCTTGCCGTCCTCGCCGTAGGCATTCGAAACGAAAACGGGCAGGCTCGAATTTTCCTTTGCCGCCAAAAGCGCGGCTTTGGTCTCGTAGCTGTCGTTCATCGTCTCGATCAGGATGAGATCCGCGCCGTACTTGACGCCGAGCTTGACGGTCTCGGCAAAAATGCTGACGGCATCCTCAAAGTCGAGATCTCCGTATGGATTGAGCATTTTCCCTGTCGGACCGATATCGAGAGCGACGAATTTCTCCTGCGTGCTTATGCTTGCTTCCGCAGCAACACGGGCATTTTCGATCGCGGCTTTGACGATGGCGTCAAGCTCCTCTTTGGAAAATTTCAAAATATTCGCGCCGAAAGTATTGGTATTTACGACATTGCTTCCCGCGTCAAAATATGCGCGGTGAATATCTGCAATGATTTCGGGGTGCTCGAGATTCCATCTTTCGGGAAGCTCGCCCGCGCCGAGTCCGCGTTCTTGCAGAAGCGTACCCATTCCTCCGTCGAGAAAGAGGATATTATTTTTCAAAAATTCCGTGATCTTCATTTTTTACTCCTATAATCGCCGTAACCGACTTCGACGGCGACATAAGCATACTTTCGTTAAGTGTGAGTCCGATGCGCTTCGGGCAGTCAAGGACTTTAAATATTTCCTTTTGGAATTCAAGCGGAAGATCGCCGTAGCCCGGACTGAAACGTCCGCCTGCAAATTCCGAGTTGAACTCGTCGCAAAGAGCCTCGATCCTCTCCGCTCCGATAGCTTGGAACAAAAGCGACTTTGTCGGAGATATCGACGAATACCGTGCGATCAATCTGTCGACGCCGATACCGACAGTTGCCGCGAATAACACGGCTTTCTCGCATCCTTCAAGATGCTTATGCAGTGCTTCCGATTCGACAGTGTCAAAAAACGACACAGGGAATTCGCCGTAGCAGACCTTATAAGTCAGCTTGTTTTCAATTTCATCGAGACATTCGTCAAGTATCGCCCCGATCTCGGGCGCATCACCGCGGACGCCCGCGTAGCGCAGTATCTCGCGGCGGTCAACGGGAGGAGCGTCATAGATTTTTATGTAAACCATTATCCGAGGATATCCGAGAGATTGCGAAGGATCGCCTCGGCAACGTCGGGCTTGTTCATCGAATAAACGTGAACGTTCGTGATGCCGTTGGCGAAGAGGTCAATGATCTGATCGGTCGCGTACGCGATTCCCGCCTGCTTCATTGCCGCAGGGGTCGTGCCGAATTTATCGACTAGCGACTTGAAGCGCTGTGGCATAAACGAGCCCGAGAGCTTGATAGCGCGCTCGACCTGATTGCCGTTCGTTATCGGCATAATTCCCGGGATGATCGGCACCGTGATGCCCGCCTCGCGTATCTTATAGAGGAAATTGTAGAGCAGATTGTTGTCGAAAAACATCTGTGTGGTCAGAAATTCGCATCCCGCATCGACCTTTTCCTTGAGATATTTTATATCTTCCTTCTGACACGTGCTTTCGGGGTGGATCTCGGGATAGCAAGCACCGCCTATACAAAAATCCGCGCCCGATTCCTTCAACTCGCGAACGAGTTCGACTGCATGCTTGTAGTCCCAATGAGAGCGATCGGCATTCTCAAGTCCCGCGGGGATATCTCCGCGCAGAGCCATAACGTTCTCAATACCAGCCGCCTTCATATCGGCAATGCGCTCGCGGACGGTCTCGCGGGTCGAGGAAACGCAGGTAAGATGAGCGAGAGTCGGCACGCCGTAATTCGCCTTGATATTCTTCGCGATCTCGAGGGTGTATCTGCTCGTGCCACCGCCCGCGCCGTAGGTAACGCTCATAAAGGACGGACGGAGCTTCGCGATCTCCTCTGTCGCGTGCTTGACGCTCTCAAAAACAGTATCCGTCTTCGGAGGGAATACCTCGAAGGAGAGAGATAGCTTGTCATCTTTAAAAAGTTCGGTAAGTTTCATTTTTCTGTACCCGATTTCAAAAAATATATAATAATTATAGCACAATAATTGAATTAAATCAATAGGAAAACGGCAAGTCGAAACCTGCCGTTGTAATTTATTCTATAGTAATAATAATATTTCCCGTATCCGTCTTTATCTTACAACTGCCGCCCTCGCCGCTCAGCGGTACTCGCACTCTGCCCGTGTCGGTCTCTGTCGAAAATATCTTCGGAGTCAGAAGCGAGCCTTCAACGTCTCCCGTGTCGGTAATGATGTTGATGGATCCGGCATCGGATGCGTTCAGGATAACGTCGCCCGTTGAGGTCTCTATCTCCAATGAATCCGAAACACAGCTTGTGAGCGTAACTCTGCCCGTGCTCGCCTCGGCTTTGACTTTATTTTCCGCAACTATATTTTTCAGAACGATATTACCGGTCGAGGTCTTCACGTCAAGACTTCGGCACTTGATCCCGTGAAGCTCGACTCCGCCCGTGCTCGCCTTTGCTCTGACCGAATCCGAAGCCTCGATATTCTCAAAGGTGATCCTGCCCGTTGATACCTCCGCTTCAAGCTTCTCAAGCTTCTGCTTGCTGACCGAAATGCTTCCTGTATGGCTTGCAAGCGCAAGCTCCCCCGAGACGGAGGCACGGAAAACGATCGCGCCCGTGTCGGTAGCGGCGGATGCGCCCGTAAAGCTGAAATATTCGGGAACGTTTATATGCCCCGTGTCGGATGCCGCGGTCAGCGAGACAAGCTCGGTCTCGGTAAGATAAATTCTCACCGACGGCTTGCCGAAGCCGATCCCGATAAAATCATACCACTTCCTTGAGTCCTCGGTCTTGACCGTGAGGTATCCGCCGTCGCTCTCGACTCGGATCTTGATCGCGTCACTCTCGTCGCCGACGACCTTGGGAACTCCGTCCTCTGCGGGATAAAGCTCGATATCGTGCACGTCGGTCGCAATAACGATATGCATAAAGTCGCCCTCGATCGGGATCGTTACTTCCTCATAGCTATCTGTACTCATATTCTTGAAATCAAAGTCCGACGTTGCCATAGCGGCACCCGCGATCGCGATGCCCGCAACTATTAGGCAGACGGCAACTATCAATGCAGTTGTACTTTTCTTCATTGTTTATCTCCTTTTCCGATGAAGATCGATTTAATAAATACCTTGGTCAGCCATACGATCGCCTTTGTAACGGCAACGCAGAGGAAGAACCACAGTATACCGAGCCCTGCACAGAGCAAGCCCGCGCCGATCAGAAGCATTCCGGCGGCGGCGTTACCTAAAATAAAGATCGGCAGAGAACCGAGAAGTCCCGCAACAGCAGCCGCAAAAAATGCAACGTCCGCGGCAAAAAGCACCACGATAACCGACCATAGCGTTACGTAAACCGAGAAGATCACTGCCCCCGCCGCGATCAGAAGCGGAAACCACAGCGGGAATCCGATAATTATGACCGCGATCTCCCAGCCGCGGAATGACCGCTTAGGCTTTATCTTTTCCTTGATTATCTTCGTTATCGGAATATCCTTCAATATCTGCGTTTTGATATCCTCGATGCTTCCGAGTGCGGCAACTGCTTCTTCCTCGGAAATACCGTCCTCAACGCGGTCGTCTATCATCTCGGAATAATATTCAAGACTTTTTTTGATATCGTCCTCCGGCAGACCCGCAAGCGCGGATGCAAGCTCGATCAGGAATTGTTCCTTATTCATTGTCAGCGTCCCCTTTCGTTACATATTGATAGATCGACATGATCTCTTTCCATTCGTTTTTGAAATCCTCGATACGACCGAGACCCGCATGTGTTATATGATAATACTTGCGGAGTCTGCCGTTATGCTCTGCGGTGCGGACTGTCAGCAACTCAGCCGCCTCGAGACGGCGCAGGATGGGATAAAGTGTCGATTCGGATATCTCAACGTAGGGCTTTATGTCCTTGATGATCTGATATCCGTACGAGTCTTCGTCCTTGATCGCCGCAAGCACGCAGATGTCAAGAAGCCCGCGCTTCAACTGAATATCCATACAATACCTCCCTTTGTATAATACTACGTTACACATAGTATAGCACAAAGCATAGTAAATGTCAAGGGGTTAAACGAAAAAAGCACCGAAAATTCGGTGCTTTTCATTATTTTTTCTTTATCTCCTTGATCTTAACAACGAAATTCAGATTGATGGCCTCGGCGTTGCCCTTCTTTTCGATCATCATCGCGCCCTCGGTGACTTCCTTCACGGTTCCAAGGTACTGATTTCCGTCAAAGGTGTAAATTACGCATTCTTTTTCGATAAATCTCTTTGCAAGTTCAAACATTTCTTTATTCTCCGTTCTGTTTTTTTGAATTATGTTTCTCATTATTACTGTTTTTCTGCGCCTTTGGCTGCTCGAAGTAAGAAAAAGGATCAGCCAGAGGTAAAATAATGGTAAAAAAGCAGGATTCATTTTATCTCCTTCCGTTCTTCATTTTGAGGTATCCTCTTGCGGAAAACAGGAAGACGGCTATATAAACAAGTGCAATTCCGCCCATAAACGCGGCAAGACCGTAATTTCCGCTTGCCGTATTCATACAAAACTGCGGCAAAAGGAAGCAGAAGAATATGATAACCAGAGGCGTCATTCTTCCGCGGAGCACACGCTCCATCATCCGCAGCTTCGATTCCTCGTCGCAGAAGATTCCTTCGTCGCCCTTCATCTCGGACGCCGGCTTGCGGAAATAGGAATATCCCGCGTATTCCTGAAGATGCTCCCATCCGCAGTCGGAAAACATCTGCAGATACTCATCTTTGTTTTTGATGCCCTCCTGATTGTAATCAAGCTGATAAACGACGTCCTCGGGCGTGCATTTTTCGAAATGATACGTACCGAGTCCGCTGACTTTTATAAACTTCCAACCGTCCTTATGCATCTCGCGGAGATACTTTTCTTCCTTTTCGTATTCAAAGATGGTAAAATACTTGAATTGCTTGAGGTAATTTTCGTTTTTCATTTTATCTCCCCCTTGCTTATTTTGTAAAGCTTCTCGATACGTGCGATCTCAAGACCGAGGACCTCTTCGCCGAGCTCCGTGATCTTATATATCTTTCTCTTGTCCTCCTCGCGGATAAAGCGGATGACACCGTCCTTTTCCATCTTTGAAAGACTTCCGTACATCGTTCCCGGCGCAAGCCTCAGCGAGCCCTCCGTCAGCTTCTCGACCCTCTGGACGACGCCGTAGCCGTGGTTTTCCTCGCGAAGGCAGAAAAGAATGTAAAACGCCGTTTCAGTCATCGGAACGTAGACCTTTCTTATATGCTGATCCATCTTTTCCTCCTTGTATTTCACTGCGATATATCGTACCTCGATATATCGTACCTATATTATATCGCACTTCGATACATTTGTCAAGGGGTTTT
>JAZSMP010000109.1:0-1550 GCA_045535915.1 Eubacteriales bacterium
ACATGGCTACGATCCGACTTGGTTGAGGTAGGTCTCAATGCCTTCAAGCTGTCTCCTGTGCATCAGGTTTTGATCGAGAAAAGTGTTAAGGGCTACAAGGAGATCGAATTTGAGGTCATGCGCGACGGAAACGACCACGCCATCACCATCTGCGGCATGGAAAATGTTGACCCCGTCGGCGTGCATACGGGCGACTCCATCGTGGTCGCGCCCATCCTTTCCCTCTCGGAAAAGGATCACAAGATGCTGAATGACTCCGCTATCAAGATCATCCGCGAGCTGAAGATCGAGGGCGGCTGTAACGTACAGTTCGCGCTCAACCCCCATTCGAGCGAATACTACCTCATCGAGGTAAATCCCCGCGTTTCCCGCTCCTCCGCCCTTGCATCCAAGGCAAGCGGATATCCGATAGCGCGTGTTACCGCAAAGATAGCTGTCGGTATGGCACTCGAGGACATCAAGATCGCAAATACCAATGCCGCTTTCGAGCCTCAGCTTGACTACGTCATCGCCAAGCTCCCCCGATTCCCCTTCGATAAGTTCACAACTGCATCGAATCAGCTCGGAACTCAGATGAAGGCAACGGGCGAGGTTATGGGCATCGGCTCGAATCTTGAAGAATGTCTCCTTAAGGGTATGCGCTCGCTCGAGGTCGGCGTAAACCACGTATATCATCCCAAGTTCGATAATATGTCGAACGATGAGATCCTTGAATACATCTCCACCTTCCGCGATGACAACATCTTCGCTATCGCAGAGCTGCTCGCACGCGGTATCACGGTTGAAAAGGTACACGAAATTACTCAGATCACTCCCTTCTTCCTCGAGGCGATCAAGAACATCGTCGATATGGAGGAGACCCTCAAGGCTCACGCATTCGAGCTTGAGACGCTTACTGCGGCAAAGAAGATGGGATTTTCGGACAAGTACGTTGCAAGAATGTGGAAGTGCACGGAAATTGACGTATTCAACTTCCGCAAGGAGCACAACCTCTTCCCCGTATTCCGCATGGTCGATACCTGCCACACCGGCGCGTATATTCCCTACTTCTACTCCTCCTACTCGGGCGAGAACACCTCGATCCTCACGGATAAGAAGAAGATCGTCGTTCTCGGCGCGGGACCGATCAGAATCGGTCAGGGTGTTGAGTTTGACTACTCCACCGTCCACGCCGTAACCACTATCAAGAACTCGGGTTACGAGGCGATCATCATCAACAACAACCCCGAAACCGTTTCGACCGACTATACCACGGCGGACAAGCTCTATTTCGAGCCCCTCACTCCCGAGGACGTTATGAATATCATCGAGTTTGAGAAGCCCGAGGGCGTTATCGCATCCCTCGGCGGACAGACCGCGATCAACCTCGCACAAGTCGGAGGCCAAGCGGTCTTAGGAAGACAACCAACCCAGACAACTCCTTGGCTCACAGAACGACATGGCTACGATCCGACTTCTCACTCCCGAGGACGTTATGAATATCATCGAGTTTGAGAAGCCCGAGGGCGTTATCGCATCCCTCGGCGGACAGACCGCGATCAACCTCGCAC
>JAZSMP010000170.1:0-3719 GCA_045535915.1 Eubacteriales bacterium
CTGCGAGGTTCATTATTCGGCATCAAAAGCCGGACTGCGCGGACTTACACAGGCACTTGCAAAGGAGCTTGGACCTTCCGGCATTACAGTCAACTGCGTTGAGCCGGGAGTTATTGAAACGGATATGAACTCGATGCTTGACGAGGAAACTATGAAACAGCTCGAAGAATCTACGCCTCTTTGCAGAATAGGTAAGCCCGAGGAGGTCGCGGCAGTCATCGGATTTTTGGCTTCGGATGATGCCTCGTTTATTACGGGTGCTTGCATTCCCGTTGACGGGGGATTTCCGGTATAACATCCCATCTCAACATCAAGCTATTTCATAGAAAATGCCCCGCACAACGCGGGGCAAATTTTTATCCAAGTGCTTTTAAGCGATTTTTGATTGTTTGCATTCTTTCATCTTCGTGCAAGCACTTAAAGTGAGAAATGCAGTCCAAAGAATACAGCAGATCACAAGCTATGCTTCTTTCTGTGCTGCTTCCGCTTTGCGATGAATCATTTTTCAGACCACGCACCAAAGGAGATGTATGCTCAATATTGGTAAACTGCTGATATTTTTCCATGTGGTCGCACATCTTTTCAAGCTCGTCAAACGCTTGATCTGTTTCTCCCTTTTCCGCCGAGCTGATCGCCATATCGCGGCAAAGGTTGCCGAGTCTGTTTTCCCACCAACCGAAATCGCCGTCAGAGAAAATCATTTGATAAAATTTATATATAGTTTCTCTTATGACGTGTCGTTCCTGCGCTGAATATTTCGCTTCTTTGCACTGCATCATATTGTGAGATATTCTGCCCATATTGTCACAAATATTCCAAAAATACCAGCGGCAGTGCTCAACCAAATCGTCCCCCTTCAACACGTTAGAAAGCAGATCTTTGTTGTGTGGAATCATCTTGGCGTATTCGACGGCTTTTTCATAATTGCCCATTCTTGAGTATGTGAAAGATAGCATTTGTATTGCGCCGTAGCGGTATTCCAAAGAATCACTTTTCAATAGTCTATTTGAAATAGTGATTATTTCTTCGCTGTTATTGATGCAATCAACCGAAAACAGGTCGTGAGCCAAATTATGCAGTACTACTTCTTCATTAGGATATTTCTTCTGCATCTCTCGGCAAAGCTCAAGTCTTTCCTTACGTTTCCCTTTGTTGATCAACACCTGAGCTTTTTGCTTGAATCCTTCAAGTTCTTCCTGTTTGCGTAAACTATTACATCCTAAAATATCATCCACAGTTACTTCATAATAAGACGCAATGTACGGAAGAAGCGTTATATCCGGGAATCCCTCGCCGCGCTCCCATTTTGAAATAGCCTGAACCGATATTCCAAGATGATTGGCGAGATCTTCTTGAGTATTTCCGCGATCATGTCGTAGTTCCTTTAGATTTTCACTGATTTTGAGTTCCATAATTGGCCTCCGAAATTATATAAAGTAACAAGCGCTTGTTCTGATTATATTATATCACATTTTGAAACATATTCAATAACTGCGTTGTTTAATTTCAGTGGAAAACATCAACCGTAGGTTCAATTTCGAAATGTAATGAAAAGTGCGCTCAAGAAAAAACTCTATGATTTATTTTTCATTTTATAAAATCGGCAAATAACGTAATAACCTCGCTCGGAAAATCAACGCGAGTATATAGTGACGAAGAATCTGACATATCGATCTTATATCCGAAATGGCTTATATCATCATATACACACATGGAAACATTTGCCGAATTCGGAAAGAGTGTTTCCCACAAGCCGAGGTCTGCATCAAAGGATTGTTTATCAAATTTGCTATTAATAATAAGCGTATTGATATTAGCCTCAACAATATTTTGAGCTGTATCAATGCTATTATATGATGCCCAATAATAGTCAGTCGCGCCGTAATAATAGTATCCCTTTGCCGAAGAAGCGCTTGCATTTTTTGCGGCAGTTGCATAAGTGATGTAAGACTCTTTATTAGCAGGATCGGCGGCTGAATATTGATCACATGCAATTTCCGCAAGATGTCGAGCGGAACTGTTGAAAAGGATCATACCATCAATCCCTTCTGTGTTTACGGCAAGTTCGGTTGCAATCTGACCACCGAGGCTGTGACCGAGTAAGTACAAGCCGGAAATGTTTTGTGTTTTCAAATATTCAATGGCAGCATTACAGTCATCGAGATATTCTTCCTCAATGCCGCACTTTATATCAAATTCCGCGGCATAACCGAATGTTCTTTTGTCCACTCGCAAAGAATTGATGCCTTCTTGAGCAAGTCCGCGAGCTATATCTTCAAACGGTTTCAGAACCCCTATGGTTTCATCGTAATCACTCGGGCCTGAGCCTGCAATTAACAGAACAGCAGGATGCGATTTTCCGTCGTTAATATAAGTATAAACTGCATTTAATTTATATCCGTTGCTTTCTAAAACAAACTGCTTCTCCTCAATACTGCTTTGGGGAGTATCTAGGTTAGGCGTATTCGTTGATTCATTTGTAATCGTCGCAGTATTATCACTCGTTTCATTTGTATCAGGGTTTTCGGTATTACATCCGGAAAGGAAAAATATACACATAAATAAAATAAATGCTATAACTCTTTTCACTTGTCTCACCTCGCATTCAAATCATAGTATCCAAGCCAAAATCCGTCAATTTTTCCGCCGTGGAAAACATATGTGATTTTCAGACCGAGCTTTGTATATCTGACGAAACAATAAAGTTTGTTTGAAAATCTATCATCGGCAACCGTTTTTTCGATCGTAACAAAATCGCCAAGCGGAGCTAACGTATCTTTTCGCACAACGCAATAAACATCTTTGGGCATATATTGCGCTAAGCGAGGACTTAAATGCTCATAAAGAACATTGTCATCTCCATTCAAAATAGCATCAGTACAGAGACGAGCGATTTCTTTTTCTTCTGCATTCATAGCGGAAGAAAGTCGCCAATCTTCATTGAAAATGTTTTTGCCGGATTCAAGTGCCGATAATGCTTCATTCAACAGATTGATTTCTCGTACTCGCGATTCGATAGAAGCATATATTTCTGCTCGTTTAGAAAGAACTGCTTCTTTCAAATCCGTTCCGCTATTTTGTAACTCGGCGATTGCCTTTACGGATAATCCCAACGTACGAAGAACAAGAGCATTTTTTACAAGAGATAATTGTTCCTCGGTATATTGACGGCGAGATGAGGCCCCGACCTTCGTGCTTTGGATGATGCCTTTCTCTTCATAAAAGCGAAGAGTTCTTGATGTAGTACCAAGCATCTTACATACTTCAGTAATATCGTATAGAAATTTCTGATTCATATTCACACCCCCTTTATATTATATCACTTGACGTAGCGTCAATGTCAAGTGATATAACAAAAAATTGCGCACCCACATTATTGCAGGTGCGCAATTATATTGTATATTTACGCCTTCAGCGCGATGCCCTTTCCTGCGAGTTCGGCAATTACCTTATTGGCAACTACCATAACCTCGTCGCGGGTGAGGGTTCTGGTCTTATCTGCGAAGGTGATGCGGACGGAGAGCGATTTGCCCGACTCGTCTGCATATCTGTCGGTTACCTTGACGTTCTTGACAAGCGCGCCGCCGTGTGCCTTGACAGCCTCGCCTACGGGCGCGTAGATATCGGTCATGAAGGTGAGGTCGATATCCATCTCGGGGTATTTCGAGGGCTCGTCATAAAGGAGAGCGACCTTGTCGCAGTTTGCAAAATCGGTTACG
>JAZSMP010000204.1:0-5835 GCA_045535915.1 Eubacteriales bacterium
AGTTCAAAAACGGCTTTTACAATGGCGCGGTCGTATTTTTCAGACCAGAGCGCGTGAAAGGTGTTCAGCGCCAGCGGCAAAAGCTCCCCCGGAGGCTCGCCCTGCCCGCCCAGCTCACAGCAGACATCGGAAATATATTGAGCGAGATACATAAGCTCGATATCCTTTTCAAGCTCGGTGAAGGATTTTATAACGGACGCATCGCGCACCCAAGCCATATCGCCCTTGTGGTGGAGCTCGAAATTGCCCCATACAAACGCGCGGCAGGGTGACATCAGCTTATTGCGCAAAGAACGCGCGCCCTTGGCAATTACGGTTATTCTGCCTTCTTCAGGGCAAAGGAGCGTCAGGAGCCTGTCGTGGTCACCTTGCGGCACAGCGCGGATGACGAGCGCGTCGGTTGAAATATCATAGGTTGCCACAATGCTCACTCCTTTTCACCAATTTTGGAAATTTTGTAGTTATTATAGTTTCGCAGTTAACTACTCGGCTCCCTCTGCGGAGGGAGCTGTCGCGCAGCGACTGAGGGAGAGGTCTCTCCATCCACCGCTTACGCGGTCCCCCTTCCTCCTCAGAGGAAGGCAAGGAAAAAGTGCGAACACAGGCTATAGTGACATCGAATACGCGTCAGAATTTTATTCCTCAATGTCTTTCTTGTTATATCCGAAGTTCGAGACGAGTCCTTCGCGCTCGCGCCAGTTTTCCTTGACTCTTACCCAGAGGTCGAGGAATATCTTCGAGCCCGTGACCTTTTCAAGCTCTTCTCTCGAATAAATACCGACCTTTTTGAGCACTTCTCCGCCCTTGCCTATGATGATCTGCTTATGCGACTGCTTTTCACAGATGATCTCGGCGCGGATCTTGGTGAGGTTTCCCGTGTCGCGGTATTCCTCAATGACGACGGCAATACCGTGCGGAACTTCGCGGTCAAGTGCACGGAGAAGTTTTTCGCGGATGATCTCGGAAACGTACTGACGCATAGGCTGGTCAGTAGCGGCGTCCTCGGGGAAGAACCACTCACTCTCGCGAAGGAATTTGGAGAGCTCGTCCATAACCTCGTCAACGTGCTTGCCCGACTTTGCGGAAACGGGAACAACGGCGTCAAAATCATGCTTTGATGCGTATGCCGCGATCTTCTCCGCGATCATGTCTCGGCGTACGGTGTCGATCTTATTGAGAACGAGCACGGACGGCACGCCCTCTCTCTTGAGGTACTCAATGATCTCCTCCTCGGTCTTCGAAACAGGCTTGTTTACATCAACAACGAGCATAACGACGTCACCCTGCTGCATTCCCGACTTTGCCGCGGTGACCATGTAATCACCGAGACGGTTCTGCGGACGGTGGATGCCGGGGGTATCGAAGAAGACGAACTGATCCTCACCCTCGGTAAGGATTCCGCGGATGCAGTTGCGGGTCGTCTGAGGTTTATTTGAAACTATGGCAACCTTCTCGCCGAGAATACGGTTCATGATGGTCGATTTGCCTACATTGGGTCTGCCTACGATCGAAACAAATACTGTTCTTTTCATTTTTTAATTCTCCGTCATTTTATCGATAAATTCCTGAAGGTCGTATGATTTTGCATCCTCGGTGTATTGAGTTGCATTCGGGTCGAGTATGCCCGGGGTCTTATGGAACAAATAGATCTCGCTGCCCGAAACGTGCGAGAGCATCATACTGTCTATCTCGCCGAGCTCGTTCATTCCGATTGAAAAAGCAAAGTCGGTCTCTTTAAGTTGGAAGTAGTAAAGCGGGAGCTCGCTCGAACCGAGGACAACGTAATCGTAATTCGAAAAATATGTAATCGGCACGTCACGCGCTTCATCGGCTATAGAAAGAACGGCACCCAGCGACAGCTTCGGCTTTTCCTCTTTTTCGCGGCCGCATCCCGAAAACACACATACAAGAGTTACGATTGAAAGTAAAAGTGCTGTAATTCTGAACTTTTTCATATCATTTCACCTCAAGTCCCATAATTTTCATTATCTCGCGCTGACGGGCACGCATATCCTCTTCATCCTCTTCTCCCGTCTCATGGTCGTAACCGAGCAGATGCAGGGTCGAATGAACGCAGAGAAATGCCACCTCGCGCTCAAAAGGGTGTCCGAATTCTTCCGCCTGCGAGCGCGCTCTCTCAAGCGAAAGAACGATATCTCCGAGGCAGAGCTTTTCGCCGTCGAAAGCTTCCTCAAGATCGCCGTCCTCTGCGATCGGGAAGGAGAGGACATCGGTCACGCGGTCGATCCCTCTGTATTCGGCATTGAAACGGCGGATACCCGCATTTCCGACAAAGGTGACCGATACCTCGCAGTCGTCCTCGATTTCTTCGTAATCAAGTGCCGTCTCTATCGCGCGGCGGACAAGCTCTTTAAGTTCCTCCGTGACCTTTTCCTTACGGCACCTGACGGAATAGTCTATCGTCAGCATTTTTACCTCCTCAATAATTCTTACGGCGGTAGGTGTGACCGCCCTTGTTATTCTGATTTTCTTTTTCGTATTTATCGTATGCAAGGATGATCTTCTGCACCAGCTTATGACGGACAACGTCACGTTCTGTAAACTGATGGATCGAGATACCCTCGATACCGTCAAGTATCTTCACCGCTGACCACAGACCGCTGACCTGACCGCCGGGGAGGTCGGTCTGGGTAAGGTCACCCGTGACAACGGCTTTCGAATTGTTGCCCAGACGTGTCAGGAACATCTTCATCTGTTCGAAGGTCGCATTCTGTGCCTCGTCAAGAATGATGAAGGCGTCGTCAAGCGTACGTCCTCTCATGTATGCGAGAGGAGCGACCTCAATTATCTGCTTTTCGACGTTTCTCTGATAATTCTCCGGTCCCATCATCTCGAAGAGCGCGTCGTAAAGCGGACGGAGATAGGGGTCGATCTTACTCTGCAGGTCGCCGGGAAGATAGCCGAGCTTCTCTCCCGCTTCGATCGCGGGACGGGTCAGAATTATGCGGCTGACCTTTTTGTCGCGCAAAGCCTTGACCGCCATCGCGACAGCAAGAAATGTCTTGCCCGTACCCGCGGGTCCGGTGCCGAGGATAACGGTATTATTGCGTATCGCCTCAATATATTTCTGCTGACCGACCGTCTTCGGCTTGATAGGCTTACCCTTTGCGGTCACGCATATGCAGTTTTCGTCAAAGGCTTCAAGCTCACCCTCTCGTCCGTCTCTGACCATGTTGATAACGTAGAGCACGGTCTGCTCGGCAAGAGTCTCGCTTCTCTCACCCATACGGGCAAGAGTTTCTATTGCACGCGCGGCGGCATCGACTCCTTCGGGCGTGCTTCCGCTGACGGTAAAGACCTCTCCCGCTCCGGTAATATCGGGGCGCGTATGGACTGTTACGGCAAACGCCGCTTCAACGAGCTTCATGTTCGCGTCGAATGCTCCGTAAAGCTTTGCGGCAAGCTCAGCCGAACCTATCTTGACTATTTTTTGTTCCATTTCAATTCCTCACTCGTTTATGTAAAAGGGTACGGGAAGTGCAATATCGTCGATACAACCGACACGGCAGGTCAGCCGATACGCCGAAGAATCCTCGGTCTCGCCGATCTCGTAAGATTTTGAAACGATCTCGGCATCGGGAAGAGCGGCGAGAATTTGGCGGTTGATCTCAAAATGTGCAAGATCCGCAGCCTCCGCATAAGTTCGTTCCGCGGTACTTTCGGTATATATCGGACATGAAATAACCGACAGTCCTACCGGCACTTTTGTCCCTCTGTTAGAGTATATATAAATATCCAAGTATATTTTATCATATTCCGACCCCAAAAATCCACCCTTTTTGAAAAATTTTTGCCTCAAACCGAAAAAAATCAGCGAAATTTCGCAAATTTCTTTCTTTTCGGGGATTCTGACAGTATATTTGTAAGGAATTTCAACCTCAAAAACGTATTCCGTTGCGGCAAAGACCTTGCCTCTCGCCTCGACGGCACGGTAGCCGAAGCGTTCGCTGTCGATAAGTCCGCCCACCAGAAGTTCGCCCGCGAGCACCGGCTGCCCCGCCGAAACGATCGGCTCACCCGCTATTACCTCGAACCCGACAACCGTGCCGTCGCGTGCGGCAACGAGATTGGTCCCGTCTCCCTCGGGAATTTCCTTATCGGGCGGAACGACCTCGCCGATGGCTTCAACGTATGCAACCGTGCCTATCACGTTGACCGAAAGCCAAGCTATCTCCTCATTTTCCGCCTCGATCCTCGTCTGTATATCGCCGACGTCAAGCTTTGAGATGAACGCACCGGGACGGACGCCGTATCCGTCCAGAATCCCGATCAATTCCGAGTCCGAAAGATTTTCATTTCTGTCAATCCGCACGTCCCACAGAACGCGGTTTCCGAGCGCGATCATGATCAAGGCAAGCAAAAATCCGATCACGAGTCCGGGCCGCTTTTTGAGTCCCAAGATCCAATACGGAATGCCTCCAAGCAGTTCGGTTTCCGCATTTATACCTCGCTCGCGGCATAATTTTTGAGCCCGCAAAGCCGCGAGATAAGTAAGCTCAACCGATGCGCCGTTCTCGTCCGACAAGATGTTTTTATAGTTTTCACCGAGCTCAAGAAGAACGTTGAGGAGATCGAGAAGGCTTTTTTCTTCAACCTTAAGCCGCGCTCTGCCGTAAACAATGCCGTCGATGCCCCTCGCTTTACGTTTGCGCGCCAATTCCGTCACCTCCGCAAAAATCAAGGGCATCGATCTCGCCCGTGACCGTGATCCTGCCGTCGGAATATGACGACATCGCAAGTCTGCGTCCGTTTATGCAGACTATACAGCTTGACTGCAGTATTCTGATATTCGTTTCCGAATATTCAATTATCTCGCGGCATCCGCAGAGCAAAAGCTCGTTTCTGCCTCTCATTTCAAGCGTCATACCGCCCGCAAAAAGGTCTGCAGGCATGTCTGTAAGGAGACTGATAAGCTCGGGCAAGCTCCGTCTCTCATGTCTCTTTTTTATCTTTTTCGGATATTTCATCTTTCCTCCGAATATGTTATGATAGAATATCATATGCAAAAAGAAAGGAGTCGATTACAAGATGGAATCCAAAAAGAAAAGCCTCTCTTACATAGCAATTTTTGTCTTGTGTTTGCTTTTATTGTTTCTGTTTTTAAATGATCCTTCGGCATCCTCCGAACAGCTTTACCGAGGTCTGCGGCTTTGCGCCGAAACTCTCATTCCCGCGCTATTTCCCTACATGGTGATATCCGAAATGCTCGTCCGGTCGGGCGCGGTATCATTCATCGCACCCTCGATAGGAAGAGTAACGCAAAGACTTTTCGGCATTTCGGGCGCGGGCGGTACTGCGGTTATCCTCGGTATTCTATGCGGTTTTCCCGTAGGTGCGAAGACCGCCGCAGACCTTTACGATAAAGGTGCAATCTCAAAAAGCGAAACCGAAAGACTTATGGGAATATGCAACCTCCCCTCTCCGCCATTTATCATTTTTGCCGTCGGCGAAAAACTTTGCGGAAGCCGCGGCACGGGATTGTTTTTATACCTTAATATACTCGCCGTAACAATGATAATCGGCATGATCAAGAGACCGTCTCTTCTGCCGTCTTATCATATTGAAAACAACAAGACAGAACCGATCTTTTCGGTATTTACCGAATCGGTGACGTCGGCGGCAGGGGCGGTCATAAAGGTCTGCGCGTACGTTGCTTTTTTCAGCTCCGTCATCGGAGGACTGACACCTTTTTTTGAAGAGACCTCACCGACACTCAAAGCGGCAGTATTTTCATTCTTCGAGCTTGCTTCAGGCGCGGCGGCATGCTCGTCTCTCGCCGAAAGAGAGCTCGGACTCATCATTGTATCCGCCGCG
>JAZSMP010000015.1:0-13908 GCA_045535915.1 Eubacteriales bacterium
TACATTCGGGAAGTATTGACTCTGTCCGAATTCGTGAAGCGAAGCCTCACGAATTTGAAGCACAATAGCGAGAGCTGAAGCTCTCGTATTAGTCCGAGGCTCTGCCTCGTGCTCCGCTAAAGAAACTTTTAAAAAAGTTTCTTTAGAATCTTCCAAACCTTTTCCGCTGTTTTTTAAGATAGGTGTTACCACAATTTCATAATTTTCCCTTGACTTTTTACTTAATATATGTTATATTATAATAGTAATAATATGCTCTTATCATTGAGTTTTTTATAATAAGTTATATATAGAAGGAAAAAAGAAATGGCTAACTACAGACGCGGCAGGATCAACGACGAGGTCCAGAAGGCGCTTTCGGAAATTCTCCGAGAGGTCAAGGACCCCAGAGTCAGCTCCGCCTTTATCAGTATCACGGGTGCGGACGTTACACCCGATCTCAAATTCGCTAAAATTTATTACTCCCTCCTCGGTGCCGACGGCGACCGCGAGAAGGAAAAAAAGGTTGCGGAAGGTCTTAAATCGAGCAACGGATATATCCGCCGTGCGCTTGCGCGCGCGATCGACCTCCGTCAGACTCCCGAGCTCAACTTCATCCTTGACCGCTCGGGCGCAAACGGCGCTTATATCTCATCCCTACTCCATAAGGTTGAAACCGATAGCGCTGAAAGAGCCAAAAGGCTCGGACTTGACACCGAAAACAGCGAAGAAGGTGACGAGTAATGCGCAATCTGACCTTCAAGGCGGCGTGCAGAAAT
This sequence comes from Eubacteriales bacterium, assembly GCA_045535915.1. GTDB lineage: Bacteria > Bacillota > Clostridia > Oscillospirales > CAG-272 > CAG-390. Next base: position 759 of record JAZSMP010000015.1, read on the forward strand.
CTCTATGAGCTTTCCCGCCGCGGAAACCTTGCACTCCTCGTCCATGCCCGTCCCGACGGCGACTGCATCGGCTCGGCTTACGCCACCGCGGCGCTTCTCGCGTCGGTCGGATGCCGTGCGCACGTCGTATGCGCCGATCCGCTTCCCGCACGTCTCCGTTTTATCGCCGAAAGCGCGGGCTTCGATCCCGAGATCACGCTTGATAAGCTCCCCGAGGACTTTCTTCCCGGCAATGTCAGCGCAGTTGCTCTCGATATCGCGGCATCGACTCAGCTCGGACAACTCGAGGGTAAGTACGATATCGCGCTTTCCTTCGACCACCATGCGCGCTCCACTCCCTTTTCGGACCGCTATCTCTCCGCCGAGGCGTCGGCGACCGGTGAGATCGTATGGCGCATCGCGCGCGAATGGGTCCGTATGGGATTTATTGACTATATCCCCTCGGCAGTTGCCCCCGCGGTCTACGCCGCAATCAGCTCGGACACGGGCTGCTTCCGCTACTCAAACGTAACTCCCGCCACTCACAGAACGGCGGCACAGCTCATCTCCCTCATCCCTTCGCATTCCGAGATCGACCGCCTCCTTTTCGAGACCAAGACCCCGGGCAGACTCGCCGCCGAAAAAGCTGCGCTCGACCTGCTCAGCTTCGCCTCGAACGGTAAGATCGCGGTCTGCTCGATCTCGCTTGAACAGATCTCGGCGCACGGACTTGCTTCCGAGGACCTCGATGCCCTGATCGACATCGCGCGTTCGGTCGCGGGAGTCGAGATCGCATTCTCGATCCGCGAGGAAGCTGCGGGAAGCTACCGCGTTTCGGCTCGCTCGAACTCGAACGTTGACGTCTCCTCACTCTGTGCCTATTTCGGCGGCGGCGGACACGTCAAGGCGGCGGGTTGCACCGTCTCCGCGGACAGCCTCGAGTCGGCAAAACGCATTCTTCTCAGCCGCGCGGAACGCCTCGTTTCCTGAAATACTTAATTCGAAAAAGCTCAATCGAAGTTGTAATATCAAATATTTTGTTCCGTTATTGGAATTAATTTGGTACTCACCTATCATTTTGATGGGTGAGTACATTTATTTTTCCGATTTTGGAATTTTTCTTTCAAAAAGTACTTGACAAATCTTCGCGACGGGTGTATAATGTAATAAAAGAATTCCGAATTACATTTTTCAAGAGGTAAGAATTATGGCAACAAAGAAAAATACATCGGCACTTCCCGCGGACGGCGACGCTAAAAAGAGAGCTCTGGCGACCGCGATCTCACAGATCGAACGCGATTTTGGCGCGGGCGCGGTAATGCGTCTCGGCGAGAATGCGCACATGGAGGTTCAGGCGGTTCACACCGGCTCGATCTCGCTCGACATGGCTCTCGGAATCGGCGGACTTCCCAAGGGACGTATCGTTGAGATCTACGGCCCCGAGTCCTCGGGTAAAACCACCGTTGCGCTCCACGTTGTAGCCGAGGTTCAGAAGACCGGCGGTGAAGCAGCATTTATCGACGCGGAGCACGCGCTCGACCCCGTTTACGCAAAGGCTCTCGGCGTTGATATCGACAATCTTCTCGTTTCCCAGCCCGATTGCGGCGAGGACGCGCTCGAGATCACCGAATCCCTCGTTCGTTCGGGAGCGGTCGACATCGTTGTCATCGACTCTGTAGCTGCACTCGTTCCGCGCCAGGAGCTTGAGGGCGATATGGGCTCGTCGCAGGTCGGCGTTCAGGCAAGACTTATGTCGCAGGCTATGCGTAAGCTTTCGGCGGCAATTTCGAAGTCAAACTGCCTCGTTATCTTCATCAACCAGCTCCGCGAAAAGGTCGGAGTTATGTACGGCAACCCCGAGGTCACTACGGGCGGTCGCGCGCTCAAATTCTATGCGTCGGTCAGAATTGACGTCCGCAAGTCGGAACAGCTCAAGACCGGCAACGATATTTACGGCAACAGAGTCAAGTGCAAGGTCGTAAAGAACAAGGTCGCTCCCCCCTTCCGCACCGCTGAGTTCGACATTCTCTACGGCAAGGGAATTTCCCGCGCGAGCGAGATCGTTGATATGGGTGTAGCTCTTGAGGTCATTCAGAAGAGCGGCTCGTGGTTCTCCTACAACGGCGAGCGCATCGGTCAGGGCAGAGAGAACGCGCGCAAGACGATCGAGCAGGATCCCGCGCTCTTTGCTGAGATCGAGGCACGCATCCGTTCTATGGCTGATAAGCTTGCGGACGGCGACAACGTTGATTTCGAGCTTGATGACGACGATCTCGACATCGACCTTCTCGGTGATCTTTAATTAATGGTACAAATCATATCGATCCGCGCCTCTGACGGCGGCGGGGCGATGAGAATCGACCTGAGGCGCGAGAATACGGAAAAGAATGAGACTTTTTATATCCTCGCCTCGCATTTCAGGGAATACGAATTTAAAAAGGGTGAGTATCCGAACGAGGCATATGACGTTATCGTCCGCCTCGACGGCATCTGCCGCGGCGTGAAATCGGGCAGAAGGATTCTCGGTTACGGCGCAAATTCATCGTCGGCACTCCGCATGAAGCTGATCGGCAAAGGTATCCGCCCCGAATACGCCGACGAAGCTATCGAAATTCTTTCCTCCGAGATCGGGCTCGACGAATCGCGCGACGCGATGCGCCTTTGCGAGCTTCAGATCGAAAAGAAGATCGGAGCTCGCAGAATAATAAGCTACCTTCGCGGCAGAGGATATTCGGATGATGCGCTCGCAGAGGTGCGCGAATATCTTTCGGGCGTGGATTTTGCACCTATATGCCGCGAATCTGCAATCAGGAAATTTAAGGAGATCCCGCGCGACCTCGACCAAAGAAAAAAATGCATCGACTATCTCTTGCGTCAGGGCTTTTCCTACAGCGATATTAAACTCGCTTTCGGCGAATGAAGTGCATAAGGTAACAATATCATGCCACAGAAAAGAAAATCGGGGGAGGTTTCGCTTTCCTCCCCCGTCACAGTTTTATCGGGCGTCGGACCCGCAAAGGCGGCGGCTTACGCGAAAGCGGGTGTCGAAACTATCGAGGACCTGCTTCTGCACATCCCGCGCAGATATGAAAACCGCGGTGATATCCGACTCCTGTCCGATGCGCGGACAGACGGCGGCAAAACGGCGGTGGTACTTACCATTGCAACGCAACCGCAGGCGGCAAGACTCAAGGGTAAGCTGACCGTCATCAAATTCCGCGCTTTTGACGAGAGCGGTTCCTGCGAGCTCGTCTTCTTCAATATGCCATTTCTGCGCCAGGTCTTCACGGTAGGATCCGAGTGGCGCTTTTTCGGCGTTGTCGAGCGCGTACCGAAGCGTAATATGATGACTTACAAGCTCTCGTCCCCCGCATACGAGCCATATGTCGAGGGTATGCTCCCTGATTTCACCGCCATATATCCTCTTTCCGAGGGATTGACACAGAAAAATCTCGCCGCGCACGTAAGCGAAGCAATAAGACTCTGCGGTGCGCCCGAGGACGTACTTCCCGATGAGATCAGACGCAAGCGTTCGCTTTGCACGCTCTCATACGCCGTCCGTAACATTCATAATCCCGAAAGCTACGTGGCTTTGGCGGCGGCAAAAAAGCGACTTATATACGATGAATTTTTCCTCTTTTCTCTTTCTCTTGCGCTTCACGGCAAGAGAAAACGCGAGGGAAACGCTGTTGTTTGCGCAAAGCAGAATATTTCACCGCTTCTCTCACAGCTTCCGTACGAGCTGACCGCGGCGCAGAAGCGATGCGTTTCGGAAATAGCCGCAGATATGAAAAAGGACGTTCCGATGCGCAGAATGCTTATCGGAGACGTCGGATGCGGAAAAACCATTGTCGCGGCATCGGCAATGCTGATCGCGGTCATGAGCGGCAGGCAGGCGGCACTCATGGTGCCGACAGAAATTCTCGCGCGCCAGCATTATGAGGACCTTTCGGCACTTTTTGGTAAGCTCGGGATCGAAGTAGCACTTCTTGTCGGCGCAACGCCCGCAAAGGAGAAGAGAAGGATCTACTCGTCGCTTTCGGCAGAAGATCCGATCGCGCGTCTCCCGATTGTCATCGGAACACACGCGCTTCTATCCGAGGGAGTGCAGTTTTCCGCGCTTTCTCTTGTTGTTACGGATGAACAGCACCGCTTCGGCGTAAATCAGCGTGCGGCGCTGACCGAAAAGTCAAAGGGAACACATCTGCTTTCAATGTCGGCAACTCCGATCCCGCGTTCGCTCGCGCTCGTTATGTACGGTGACATCGACATTTCGCGCATTGACGAAATGCCCCCGGGCAGACAGCGCGTTGATACTTTTGTGGTTGACGAGGGCTACCGCGCGCGTCTCAACGGATTTATAAAAAAGACCGTCTCGGAAGGCGGTCAGGTATATGTCGTTTGCCCCGCCATCGAGGAGGGCGACGGCGGCGAAGTCAGCCTTTTCGATATTCAGGAAGACGGGATCAGACAAAGGCCGCCCCTTAAATCTGCAATAAAATGCGCCGAAGAGCTCAGCGAAGCGCTTCCCGAGCTGAACGTGGCGTTTATGCACGGCAAACTCAAGAGCGACCAGAAGGAGGCGATCATGACCTCGTTTGAATGCGGTGACATCGACGTTCTTGTCTCGACGACCGTCATCGAGGTCGGCGTAAACGTGCCGAACGCCTCGCTTATGATCGTTGAAAACGCCGAGCGCTTTGGTCTGTCCCAGCTCCATCAGCTCCGCGGCCGCGTCGGACGCGGAAAGAGAAAATCCTTCTGCGTACTCGTTTCGGATGACAGATCCGACACAGCGCGCAAGCGTCTCGAGGTTATGCGTACCAATTACGACGGCTTTTCGATATCCGAAGCCGATCTTCAGGCGCGCGGACCCGGCGATTTTCTTTCGTCCAACTCGGATGAAATTCGCCAGAGCGGCGGCTTGCGCTTCAGATTCGCAGATCTTTGCGGTGACGCATCAACCTTTGTCGGTGCGACCGAGGACGCGCGCGCGCTTATAGAATCATCTCCCGCACTTGCAGACTATCCCGCACTTCGCGATACAGTCATGAAGCTCGGCGCGGGCAATAATACAGATTAAGAGGTAATTATTATGGAAAATTCCCGTGGAATTATAGTTCTCGACCCCGGACACGGTCAGTTTGGCAACCCCCATACCACCCGCGAGGGCTTTTACGAGGGCACACAGAATTTCATACTTGCATCCTTCCTCAAAGCTGAGCTTGAAGTACTCGGATTTGACGTGCGCATGACACGTGAAAAGGTTGAGGACAACCCGGAACTTGCCGAACGCGGTTCAATGTCGGGCAATCTCGGTGCGATCATGTTCCTTTCGATCCATTCGAACGCACCCGGCGGTAACCCTGCGGACGAGCGTTATCCCAAGGTGTGCGGTGCCGAGACCTTCTATTCGGTCTCCGACTGCGAGGGAAATGCGCCTATCGCCCGCGATCTTACCGATGCCGTCGTCCGCACAATGCAGACCGAAGACCGCGGCATCAAGACCCGCCGCTACCCCGACAACGATTCGATCGACTACTATGGCGTTCTCCGCTCTGCCGCCGCATCGGGATGCAAACGTGCATTTCTCATCGAGCACGGTTTCCATACCAACCCCGAGGATTCGGCGTTCCTGCAAAACTCCGAGTGTTTGGCGCGTTTGGCTAAAGCTGAGGCGGAAGTCATTGACAGGTGGTTTTAATTAGTTGCCGGTTGTCAGTCGCTAATTGAAGGAAGATTTTCGCAAGCGAAAATCAATTATATAAAAATCTCGAGGTTTCGTTTATCGAAACCTCGAGATTTTCGAATTACGACAATTGCTGCTAAATAAAATCTGATCTGAGCGAAGCTGAAGTATAGAAATAATTTTCGAACGCAGTGAGAAAATTTCTGCCTTCAACCGGCAACGTATTTGTTGTTACGAGCCTCTTTTTCAGGTTTAATCGTCAAGCTATGCACGAGAGCCACCGCTGTCAGCGACTCGGCTATGGCTCTCGCGGCAAGATTCAGAGAGACGGCGAGTATGCCTGCGTTAATGCCGATAAGGATCAGCAGTCCGCAGAGGAGAAATACCGCGATAGATGCCATTGCCGTGATATTCCATATCTTCTTAAGTCTGAGCGACCAAAAAAGATTGAGAAGCAGAGCCGTCAGCAACAAAAGAGAGATCGGAAGCGACATCACAAAGTAGTCGAAGACCAGATAAAGAGAGCCCGAAAAACCGCCGAGCATCCCCGCATAGTCACCGCCGCCGACAGTCCGCGCGATCTCGAAAAGATGGTAAACTCCAAGCAACGAGCCGAGCGCGGCAGGTATCACGGTTAGCCAAAACGCGAGCCGCGGATGTTTTTTCGCCATTATTTAAGCTCCAGCGCCCACTTGATAGCAAGGTTTATCCAATCCTCGCAATGGGGAACGATACTATCGGGATTCTGCGAGCTGGTGAACTCGTTGCAAAGCGAGAGTCCGTGCTTTCCCTCGGGGTAGATATGAAGTTCGAAGGGCACTTTGTGAGCTGTCAGCGCCGAGGCGTAGAGAAGAGCGTTTTCAACGGGAACGGTCTTATCCGTAAAGGTATGCCAGATGAAGGCGGGCGAGGTGGTCTCGTCAACGTGAAGCTCAAGCGAGAAGTCGGCAATAGCCTCGTCGGTCAGCGGGTCGCATCCCGAAACGTTCTTGATCGAGCCCTTGTGCGCCTTGTCGCCGCCCGTGATCACGGGATAGGAAAGGATGGTGCCGGTCGGGCGGTTGATGCCCTCGGGTGCCTTACCCGATTCGACGCCGAGAGCCTCGCGGACGGGCTTTATATTCCAGAGCGTTCCCGCGCTTGCGGCGAGATGTCCGCCTGCTGAGAATCCGCCGATGAAGACGTAATCTGGGTCGGTGTTATACTTTTCTGCGTTTTCGCGGACGTACTTGATCGCCATGCCGGCCTCGATCAGGGGCGCGTAGCTATGAGCGTTCGGCTTGATGCTGTAACGGAGCAGGAAGACGTTGAAGCCCGCGGAAAGGAATTTGAATACTATCGGCTCAGCCTCGCGGTCGGAGAGAAAATGATATCCTCCTCCGGGGCAGACGACGACTGCACGGCGCGGGCGGAGCTTGAGTTCTGCGGTGCTTGTGATGCAGTAGGATGTAAGTGTAGCCTCGGGATGCTTGTCCCAGAGTGCAATCGTTTCGTGGATCATGACGGTGACCTCCGTTTGTTTATTTTATATAATATGTAATAATTGTACCACTTTTTTCTCCGTCCTTCAAGAGGAAAAGCGAATTTTTTTAATATTCGCTTGACTTTTTGCGCAAAAAATTGTAAAATGTAGAGGTACGGAGGACTTATACATGAAATATAAAAGTTTTTTTGCTATACTAATATGCCTTGTAATGCTTATGACGTCATGTTCGGACGATATTCTCGACCCTATCGTGACCGATCCCGGGATCGAATATCCGACCGAGGAGAAGACCGAGGCGCCATCATCTGTATCTCTTTCGGGGTACAAGGTCATACGCTCAGAAAAGGCTTCAAAGCAGATCGTTTCGGCAACCGTAGACTTCAAGAAAAAGATCGAAACCGAGGCGGGCAGTATCGCTATCGGTGACGACTGGTACAAATCGGGCGAAGCTCTCCCCGAAAAGGCTCTCGAGATCCTCGTAGGAGCTACCAACCGCCCCGAGACCGCTGAGGTCATGAGCGGACTTCTTTCCGATGATTTTGCGGTCAAGTACTTCCCCGAAAGCGGACGCATCGCCATCTGCGGAGGTTCGGACGAAGCGACGCTGAAGGCTATGGAGCATTTCCTTGAATTCTGCTTCAAGGAAGGATCGGTAGAATACAGCCTTTCCTTCTTCTCCGCGGGTCAGTATGCCGTCAGCGAATGTCTGCTCGATGGCACTCCGATCGCTGAATACTCGCTCGTTATCCCCGCAAACGCCGACGCAGACGAAAAATACGCGGCTGAAATGATATCCGCACGCGTGCGCGAGAAGGTGGGCGTCAGCCTTGAAACTGTCAAAGCCGGATCGGCTTCCGGCAAGATGATACTTATTGGCCGTGCCTCGGATTATGCAATTAAGGATTCTGAATACGCTGTCGGCGCCAAAGACGGCAATGTGATTCTCTGCGGCGAGGGCGGACTTGTCGTAAAGGCGGCTCGCGTTCTGCTCGAAGAGCTTTTTCCGAAGGGACGGGATAAGGTATCTTTGACACTCGGCGAGGCAAAGGCAATCGCTTTCGAGCGCATTTCCCTGCCCGCGCTCACAGATTTCGGCACCAAACCCATCGCGCTTGCCGATCAGCTTAACGCAAGCATCGCGGTCTACGACCTTGCATCGGGCGCAGCTGTGTTTAAATATGAATTCAAGCCCCAAAAGGCAAACGGATTTTCGCTTGAAGGCTACGGCAACCGCGTCGACGAAGCGCGCCTGCGCTACAGCGAAAAGTTGGGCACCTACATTATGCTCTTCACATCATCCTCGGGCTACGTAGGAGTTGCATCCTATCCCGAAGAGAAATGCCTCTGGGAGGTTGAGCTTAAAGGCACGTCGCCTCACTCGATCGAATATCTTCCGAACGGAATGATCGCCGTTGCGTCCTCGGGCGGAAACGATACCTCGAAGGGATTCATCCGCGTTTATTCAACCGAAAACAAAACGGGCAACCGATACGCCGAAGCAAACCTCGTGAGTGCACATGCAGTCCTCTGGGATGAGACGCGCGAGATCCTCTGGGCAATGGGAAGCACAGAGATAGTGGCTTACGAGATAGGTTCGGATCCCACATCCCCGACAATTACAAAGATCTCGTCTTACGGATGTAACGATATGAAGGGGGGCCACGACCTCTCAGCGATATGCGGAAATGACGATCAGGTCTGGGTCGGCGGAAGCATTATCCGTGTTTTTGACAAGACGACGGGCAAGCTGATCGACAATTACGCCGGTTCTTCGCAGATCAATGCCGGAAGCGTCAAGTGCATCTGCTCCTTCCCCGACGGTACGGCGGCGCGCACCGTCGCAACAAAGGTCTATGCCGATCACAACACCGACCGCTTCAAGCTTTTTGAGATCAGCGGAAGCATTGCAAACTCAAAGGAGTTCGTCTTCGAAGGCAGAGCCTTCTATAAGGCGAGAAGTTTCTTGGCGGAATACAATTGAGGTACAAAATGAACATTCAAGGCTTTAACAAACTTACCTTACTCGACTACCCCGGGCTTACCGCCTGCACCGTTTTTACCGGCGGATGCGACCTGCGCTGTCCTTTCTGCCACAACTCCTCGCTCGTACTCGACCCGAGGGGGACCGAAGGCTACACGGTCGATGAGGTCCTTTCACATCTGAAAAAACGCAAAGGCATCCTCGACGGCATTGCCGTAAGCGGCGGCGAACCTCTGCTTCAGCCTGATCTTGAGGATTTTCTCCGAAAGATCCGCGAGATCGGCGATTACAAGATCAAGCTTGACACAAACGGCACGCACCCGGAGCGGCTCGCGAACATTATTTCCGAAGGACTTTGCGATAAGGTCGCAATGGATATCAAGAATTCGCCGGAAAAATACGCGCAGACCGTGGGCGTCCGCAATTTCGACGTCGAGCTCGTCCGCGCCTCGCTCTCCTTTCTGATGCTTTCGGGCATCGACTACGAGCTGAGGACCACCCTCGTCCGCGAGTTCCACGACGCCGATTCAATGCGCGGCATCGCTGAATTCATACACGGCGCGAAGGCTTATTACCTCCAGAATTTCGTCGATTCGGGCGCCGTGATCTACGGCGGTCTGCACGGATTCGAAAGAAATGAAATAGAATCTTTCGCCGACATCGTACGAGCTTCGGTCGGTCTCGTTGAGATAAGGGGCGTAGATTGACTCTATTGGTAAAAGTGAACAAAAATCAAGAATATTTACTAGATATTGTGCCGAATTTTTAAATTCGGCACAATATCTTGTTATAGGGTATTGACATTTGCCACAATATGTAGTATAATAGTACTCGCCGACGCATAACCCATACCATATATAGATAAAATTGTGAAAGGAAGAAAAACATGTATCAGGTAGTTAAAAGAAACGGCAAAACCGTAGACTTTGATATTTCCAAAATTTCAAAGGCGATAACGCTTGCATTCGAGGCATGCGACAAGAAATACAATCCCGACGTGATAGACCTTATCGCTCTTCGCGTCACTTCTCACTTCGAGCCCAAGGTCAAAGAGGACAAGATCGCAGTTGAGGACATTCAGGACAGCGTTGAGACTGTTCTGGCGCAGGCGGGTTACGAGGACGTAGCTAAGGCTTACATCCTCTACCGCCGTCAGCGCGAAAAACTCCGTAATATGAAATCTACCATCCTTGACTACAAGGCTCTCGTTGACTCTTACGTTAAGAGCACCGACTGGCGTGTCAAGGAAAACTCGACCGTAACCTACTCGGTCGGCGGACTTATCCTCTCGAACTCGGGTGCCATCACCGCAAACTATTGGCTCTCCGAGATCTACGACGACGAGATCGCTCAGGCGCATCAGAACGCAGATCTCCATCTGCATGACCTCTCGATGCTCACCGGCTATTGCGCAGGTTGGTCGCTCCGTCAGCTCATCGAGGACGGTCTCGGCGGAATCACCGGCAAGATCTCCTCTGCTCCCGCAAAGCATCTTGCAACCCTCTGCAACCAGATGGTCAACTTCCTCGGTATCATGCAGAACGAGTGGGCGGGCGCGCAGGCATTCTCCTCCTTCGATACCTACCTCGCTCCCTTCGTAAAGACCGATAACCTCACCTACGAACAGGTCAAGAAGTGCATCGAGTCCTTCGTTTACGGCGTAAACACCCCCTCGCGTTGGGGTACTCAGGCGCCCTTCTCGAACATCACCCTCGACTGGGTATGTCCTCCCGACATGATCGACAAGCCCGCTATCGTCGGCGGCCGTGAGCAGGACTTCACCTACGGTGACTGCAAGAAGGAAATGGATATGGTCAACAAAGCCTTCACCGAGATCATGATCGAGGGCGACACAAACGGCCGCGGATTCCAGTATCCCATCCCCACCTATTCGATCACACGCGATTTCGACTGGTCGGATACCGAAAACAACCGCCTCCTCTTCGAGATGACCTCGAAGTACGGCATCCCCTATTTCTCGAACTACATCAACAGCGACATGGAGCCGAGCGACGTTCGTTCGATGTGCTGCCGTCTGCGTCTTGACCTGCGCGAGCTTCGCAAGAAGTCGGGCGGTTACTTCGGAAGCGGCGAGAGCACCGGTTCCGTCGGCGTTGTTACCATTAATATGCCCCGCCTCGGCTACACCGCCGAGAACGAGGAGGACTTCTACCGTAAGCTCGACAGACTTATGGACATCGCGGCTCGTTCGCTCAAGATCAAGCGCGACGTTATCACCAAACTCCTCAACGAGGGTCTCTATCCCTACACCAAACGTTACCTCGGCACCTTCAACAACCACTTCTCGACCATCGGTCTTGTCGGCATGAACGAGGCTTGCCTCAACGCAAAGTGGATCAAGAAGGATCTCACCGACGCAAAGGCACAAAAGTTTACCCAGGACGTTCTCAACCATATGCGCGAGAGACTTTCTGACTATCAGGAAATGTACGGCGACCTCTACAACCTCGAGGCTACTCCCGCAGAGTCCACCTCTTACCGTCTTGCTAAGCACGACAAGAAGAGATATCCCGATATCGTCACAGCATCCCAGGGCGAAACTCCCTACTACACCAACTCCTCCCACCTCCCCGTAAGCTTCACCGACGACGTCTTCGCCGCCCTCGATATTCAGGACGAGCTCCAGACTCTCTACACCTCGGGTACGGTATTCCATACCTTCCTCGGCGAAAAACTTCCCGACTGGAAGGCGGCAGCGGCTCTTATCCGTAAGATCGCGGAGAACTACAAGCTTCCTTACTATACTCTGTCTCCCACCTACTCGGTCTGCTCCGAGCACGGATATATCGCAGGCGAGCACTTCTCCTGCCCCAAGGGCGGCAAGGTCACAGAGGTCTACAGCCGTATCACCGGCTACTACCGTCCCGTTCAGAACTGGAACGACGGTAAGTCGCAGGAGTACAAGGAAAGAGTCGAGTACGATCCCGAGCAGTCCATGTTGAACTTTGAAGAAAGAGGTCACGGAAACGTTACTGCCGGCAAGGTAAGCGAGGCATCCGATGCCGTTTACGAGGATGGACGTGTTGTTCTCTTCGCGACAAAGACCTGCCCCAAGTGCAAGATCGCGGCTTCTCTCCTTGAGAAGGCTGGCATCGAGTTCGAGAAGGTCTACTTCGAGGATGATCCCGACTTCGCTAAGAAGTACAACACCCGTCAGGCTCCCACTCTGCTCTACATCGTAGGCGAGGACTTCACCGCGTTCGCCGACATCGCGGGCGTCAAGGAGTTCATCAAGACTACGGCTCAGGCATAAAGCATCAAGGGCAGACTCATAAAAAATGGGTCTGCCCTTTTCAAGTGACTAGTGGCTAGTTGCTAGTGACTAGTGGAAGGTAAATTTCCTCGCCGTTGGCTTCGGAAATTTTCGATTATTCATTAAAAGAGGATATTATGAAAGATATTATTATAATCGGAGCGGGTCCTGCGGGGCTTACCGCGGCAATATATGCGGTTCGCGCGGGAAAAAGCGTTACCGTTATCGAAAAATCCACCTTTGGCGGGCAGATGACCTTCTCGCCGAAGATCGAAAACTATCCCGGTTTTTCCGAGATCTCGGGCAACGAGCTTGCAGACAAGATGGTCGAGCAGGCGCTCGGACTCGGCGCGGATATCGAATGTGCGGAGGTCACTGCGATCTCCTTTGATAAGAAGAAAAAGTTTTACACTCTGACGACTCCCGATGGCGACTATGAGGCAAAGAGCGTTATCATCGCGGTCGGCTCGCATCACCGCCGACTCGGCATTGAGGGTGAAGAAGAGCTTGTCGGCCACGGCATCTCCTTCTGCGCAGTCTGTGACGGCGCATTCTACACGGGCGGCGAGGTCGCCGTCATCGGCGGCGGAAACTCGGCGGCTGTCGAGGCTCTCCTTCTTGCGAAGATCGCAAAGAAGCTGACGATCGTGCAGAATCTTCCCGACCTGACCTGCGAGGCGAACACCGCGGCAGAGCTGAAGCCGATGGAGAACGTTGAGATCATCTACAACACCGTAGTTG
>JAZSMP010000217.1:0-6608 GCA_045535915.1 Eubacteriales bacterium
CCGGTAGGTGTGTTGCTTTGCAACGCACCTATAGTTTGCCGAAGGCAAACAGTGGATCATCGTGCCGCGCCCATTTACAAGCGCGGCGCGGAACCGGTACGAAGCGATTTGATGTGAATAATCGGATAATTATAGTCAAACGCGGTTGTTTGCACTTTTTAAAGACAAAATAAAACATAATCACTGTGTAATTTTGTAACTACACAGTGATTATTCATATTCCTATAATTTTGTTGGGTCGGGTGCCCTGCAGACCGCTTCGCCAGCACCGCGACGCCCGAGGAACAACTCGGGCGGCACGAGATCCTTCGGGCGCAGAATCGTCTGCGGACGCGCCCTCAGGATGACAATGTTTTTCTTGAAGGGGGCTGCGCCCCCTTAATCCCTGCTTGCGAGTACTAACATATCAATTTGTCTTTTAGGTGTTGAATACCGTCTTTTCAAGAATTATAACGCCTTCCGGATGCAGACCTTTTCCAAGTTCGTGAGTATGCATTTCTTTTATAGTCCAGCCATCCTCCAGATATTTATTTATCTTATTAGCACTTTCCTGCCAGCAGAACTGAAAATACAGAACTTTTTGCTTTTTAACCGTCTTTTTTAAACCCAACAGCTCGTCAACGGTTGTTTCGAAATATGATGCGATTGCGGGAAGTAATGTGACATCGGGATAAGACGATGAGTTTTCCCAACGGCTGATCGCTTGCGGAGATACCCCGAAAATTTCGGCAGTCTGCTCCTGTGTTATTTGCTTGTCTTTGCGTAAAGCCTTGAATATTTCCGAAAATGTAGCCATAATATTTCTCCGTTTGTGGTTTGACTATATTATATCATTATTCTTGTATGATTTGAAATCGGAAAATGAGAATTCGGGTCAAGCAATGGTTGAATTTGAAGTAAAATTTCAGAATTCCAGCTCAAAAAGCTCTCCCACGTGATTTCCATAGATGCATCTGCCCTCGAAGAAGTCGATGAGCTCGGCTTCGTCCGTGCAGCCTGCCTCGAAGAAGTCAAGGAAGAAGGTCTGCTGTCTTTTTTCTGTGTCAATGATTCGGATCGCGGGGTGTATCTTCTCGCCGAAGCCCTCGACGGAATATATTTTGCCCTCGCGGCAGACCGCTCCCTGAACGAAGTTGTGATAGGGAACGTCAAAGTGATATTTGACGTCATCGGCCTTGAGAGTGACCTTTTTTACGCCGTATTTTTCGCAGACGGTGCCGTCCGAGAGTTTTGGAAGATCAAAGGCGAAGTAGCGGGTGTCCTTCTCGCCGTCGCGCATGACGAAGGCGTAAAGGAGATTTTTGTCGTTGTCAACAACGAAATTGCCGTAAGGACGGATGTCGTCCCCTTCCGAAGAACGCCAATAACCGCGCGCGTCGGTAAAGCCGATCTCGATAAGCTGAACGAGCTTGGCGGTAAAAATATCGCCATCGCGCATGAGCCTATAAACGCAGCAGATGCCGATGCGCTTGTCCTCTTCTTTTGAATAATTGTTGTAGACGTTGCTGTAAAGCAGCGGAAATTCATCCCCGGGAGCAAAAAATTCATTTCCGAAAACGACGGAATTGCTGTGCGGTACCATAATATCCGCGCCGTCAAGCTTGAATTTTGCGAAGGGATTTGCCTCTTCGGCGAGAGTATTCATATCGTAGACCGTGCATCCGCCCTTTGAAGAAAAGCGGAAGAGAAAATTTTTATAGATCGCGCCGTCCTGCCCGCCGACGATGTTTGAAAGCTTTTTGATTTTCATTATAATATCCTTTTTTAAAAATTTAATTTACAGCCAACCAAAAGTTATATACCGCAAATGCGATCAAAGCGAGGATCACGATTATGTCTTGAATCGAACTGTACCAGCGTCCCGATCTGCTTTTGCGCCAGATTATGAAGGGCGTGCCGTACTCATCCTTGTTGCAGTTGATATCCGAAAAAATCAGTGCGGGGATTTGGACGGTACATAGTAGCGCATTGAGAGTTGCTATCGGGAAATGCAGTACTTTGCTCCATCCGAGTGTAACTGCCAAAAGCAAATACGTAACAGTTCCTGAAATCAAGATAAAGTTCAAATAGTATATATACCCCAACTCTTGCTTTAAGCTACTGTAAAACCAATAATTTCGGAATCCTTTCGTTTTTTTCTTGATGAAGTTTTTGCTGATTTTATTCAGTCTTAAATACGGATTAACGCCGATTCTGAATGATACATAAAGTCCAACGGAAACGAAAGACAGTAGAATATTCAACAAATAAAAGTCCATGGTGATTTTATTTTTCACCTTTCTTTTTCTTCAACAAGAGAATACATACTAAAGTGAAAACCAATATTTCCGCAGCCCAGATCACAAGGAAGCCAAAATCCCGAGAAAGAATAAAAAGTACTGCGGAGAAGACGAGATATATGGCACTCATAGTTAAAATATACCCGCGTGTTACATGTGTTCTTCTTTTATCCGCGCAGATTATTATGGATAATAAGATTGCCCCTCCGGCAAACGAGAGCGCCGATTTCAGCGCATTAGGATGAAATGATGCTAACAATATCATATTTAAATTTATTATCAGCGTGGCTAAAACAAGCACAACTTTCAGATTTTGCATTTCTACCTTTGATGATTTTTTAATTTTCATAGCTTTTACCTTTCGGAAAAATACTCCGCAACGTATCGGCAGTTGAGGATCTTTTCGACTATCTGACCCTTTGAAAAATAATAGTGATTTGACGCTTCGTAACCGATCGCGGCGTTTTTGTTCATCTGAACGAGCATCAGACGCGCAATTTTTTCTTCATCCTCTGCGAGTCTGATACAATCGGTGTATCTGCCCTCATCTCTTGCGCGGACAAAGCGTATCTGGTTGAGTGATGATTTGAAGATGCAGTACGCGGCATGAGCCATGACGGAAACCTCGCTATCATCGCCTTCGGGCAGAAGGGCAAGACCATTTTCCCAACCCTCGCAGAGCTTGCGGAACTGATCTTCGAAAACGTCGATGGGATAGATCGAACGCCAGGATTCGAGATCGTCATAGGCAAAGCAGGTCATTGACGCGGTGTAACCCGTGGGAGTCGGGAAGAGAAGATTTGAGGGTCCCGCGTTTTGCGGACCTCTGTAAAGCGTGCTCACATGGAATGGAAATTCGCGGAAAGCCTCTGAAAATTGCTTTTCGGCTTCCGCATATCTTCCGTCATCCTCGATTTCGGAGCTTTCACAGAAATATTTTGCCGCGGATGCAATATTACGGCTCGGATAGCCTCCGAGAGTCCAGGAGAGCAGAATGTGTTCAACGCCCTCGTCGCGGAGTGTACGGATGTGCGAGTCGATGAGCGGTGAAACGGGGAGCGCGGGAACGGTCGATGCCTCCCAGGATGTGCTGAGCTGTACTTTTGCTCCGGTTTCAAGACCGCATTCCTTGGCGATCGCCCATTCTCCCTTGGCTTTTTCGCCCGGACCGGGAATGCTTATCGAATAGTCGAGAACTCGTCCCTTGACGCCGCCTATCTCAAACGGTACGTCAAGCTCACTTTGCGAGAGGAAGATCACGCTTTTGTCGAGTCGGCGTATGATGCCTTCAGCCAATCCGCGCCATGCCCAGCTCCACGCGAAGACCTTGATTGAATTTGATACTCGGTGCGCGCCTTCGGCAATGCAGTTGATGACTTCTGCGACCGCCTCGGCGGGATCTCGCTTTGAACAGCGCGGACAGTTGCAGGATACGCCTCCGTCGCCCGAGTGCGAATAGCAGTTGGTCTGGTTTTCAGAGCGCGTGATCGTGAAGAATCCGCCGATGAGAGGAACCTCGCGGCAGATCTTTTCAACAGAATCGCGCAGGTAGTTTTGCACCTTTTCGGTCGAGGTGCAGAGAGACGCTCCGTCGCCTCTGATGTGACCTTTGATGTCGGGATGTTTTTCAAAGAAGGAAAGAGGCATAAAGCGAGGTTCGTTTATGTAAAGATAGAGTTTGATCCCGTATTTTGCGAGACGCTCGGTCAGCGCGCGCATGTTAGAGAGGCGTTTTTCGTGACCGGCAGAGATCGAGGGCTCAAATGGAAATTCGGTCAGCGCGGAAAGCAGACCTTGAGTCCATATGCCGTTTACGCCGAGTGAGCGGTAGGCTTCGAGCTGTTCATCGGGAAGATAAACATGGCTGTCAACGTCGAAGGCGTGCTGATAAAGACCCGAAAATGCGTAGATCATGCGGGTTTTGAATATTTCTTTGCCACTGTGAGTGATCTTTGGAACGCTGTATTCAAATTCAAAGGGAGGCTTGCCCGAAATATCTATGCCCATCATGAGCGAGCGGATCTTTTCGGTACGTGTCCTTTCCTCATCGGTCAGCTCACGCCATCTGACAGGCTCGCAGATCGGCTTGTCTTCAAGCTTTACCGAAAGGAAATCTTCCTCTTTGAGCAGGAGCGCAAGCTCCTCCTCGCCGATCTCAAGGAGCTCGAGAAGCTGGGAGTAGGGGAGAATATGCCACATACGGCGGATTATCGTTATATATCCGCGCTCAAGCCAGAGGTCTTCGGGACCGTAATCGGGCAGCCCCATTTCGCGCGCCGCCGCGATGACGTTTTCTTTGGACGTGCCGAGGAGCGATGCCATTTTTGAATAGGGAATATATTCGCTTGCTCTGAAAATGAAGGCCTGATGCTTTGTCGGAAAATGAGTGAGCGGAATTGCCTCGCGCCCGAGCTTCGGTAATGAAAATATCATATTTGCCACCGCCTTTTTGATATTAATATCTTCCAAGCTCGTGGGCGAGTCTTGCTATTTCCTTCATGTTTTCAAACGAGACCGAATTGGGGATCGAATGGTCGGAGGCAAAGACGTAACCGCCGCCCTCTTTCATTGCGGGAATGATGCGTTCCATTTCCGCTTTGACGAGGTCAATATTGTCCCAGATCTGTGCGTTGATGCCGCCGTGGAAGGCAAGTTTATCGCCGTAGAGCTTTTTGAGTCGGAAGGGATCCATACCCGCCTTGACCTCGAGCGGATTGAGCATTTCAACGCCCGTCTCAAGTATGTCGGGAAGCAAGGGCTCGATGTATCCGCAGGAATGCATTTCGGTCACCATACCGCGCTCGTGCGCCCAATCAACTGCCTTTTTGTGATATGGCTTGAGCAGCTCACGGTATGCCGCGGGCGAGAAGAAGGGCGAGCCCTTATATCCCATATCATCGTACCAGAAGATGCCGTCGAACTCGTATCCCGCGTCGAGAATGCGCTGGCAGAGGTCGAGCGAGGTGTTGAGATAGGTCTCGATAACGTCCTTGATCCATTCGGGCTCTTCATACATACCGATCAGCACGTTTTCTGTGCCGATCATATGTGCGTGTGCGACGTCAAAGCCGAACCATACGACGAGCTGCTTGAATCTGCCCTCTGCCTGCCATTTAGGATAATTATCGGCAAGGTATTTCCAGGGGATTCTGTCATCGTGATATTGAAGCATCGCCGCCTTTGCTTCTTCCCATTTATCCGAGGAATCGAAATAATAGTTGAGATTTTCGGGCGTGGAATCGAGCTCGTTGAAGATTTTCTGAGTCACGCCCCATTTCGTTGTTGCGATCGTGTATCTGTCGGTCTTCTCAATGATTCTGTGCTCAAAGCGCGGAGAATTGTTGGGGTTGACACGGATGGCGCGGTCAAAGCCGAAATAATCCTCCCAAGCGACATTTTTCGGCATACCTTCGTTATACCATCTATTGATAGTTCCCCGCCACGCGCTGTCGATCATTGGGATGCGGTCGATCTCCTGGCGTCTGAAGACGCGAAGCATTCTTTCTCTTTCGGTAAGCTGAATCATTTGCGCTCTCCTTTTATAATCAAAAATATTAAATGCATCAGTATTTCAACGGTAAAAAACAGTGCTATATTCAAGAATGGCATAATAAAGGGTGCGATGGCTTCGGGCAAGGTATAGAACGGATCGCGCACGACGAAAAACCAGTTGTAAAAACGCGAATCGTTGTTATAGATAAGATTTCCGAGGCATGCCCAGGCGGTCATGCCTATAACCGCGGCGAGATCGCGGTAGCATTTTCTTATCTCGATCTTCTCCGACTCGTATATCAGCGCGAGCAAGCAGTAAAGAGTCATTATACTGTGGAAGAGCAGAGTTTGGATGACGCGGTAAGAGAGAGGATGCACCGCGTGCCACATGATTCCTGCGGGATAGATGAGATAAATAAGGTTGGAGATAAATCCGATCTTGAGGAACGATGTGCGGTATTTTTCAAGAAACTTGATTCGGTAACTCAAAAAGCAGATGACGCACATCGCGGTGCAGGCATGGAAAGGGAGCTTTTCGATGTCGATCTCGCCGTAAGCGAGCGGCATGAGAAAGAAATCGGCTATGTAAAGCGCGAATGAGAGCGAAGATAGCAGACGGACAGCTTTCAGCTTCGTATCCGTGTTCTTATTTCTTAAAAGGATCATCAACACAGCTGCCGCTGTGATAGTCAGACCAATATAGAAAAAATGCCACGCGCCAAAGAGGGTGAATATTTCACCGCCTTTTTTATCGGATAAGAGCATGTGAATAATCGAATACATGACTTACCTCCCGTTTTTCTTTTATTGTATCACAAAAACAGATGACAGTCAAGA
>JAZSMP010000299.1:0-3449 GCA_045535915.1 Eubacteriales bacterium
GAGTTGTCTGGGTTGGTTGTCTTCCTAAGACGCTTGGCCTCCGACTTGTCTCGTCGAGGTTACCCGTCGGCTCGTCTGCGAGGATGATATCGGGCGACTTGACGATGGCGCGGGCGATGGCTATACGCTGCTTTTGACCGCCCGAGAGGGTGTCGGGGTAGCGGCTCGCGTAGGGTGCCATTCCGACAGCCGAAAGCGCGGACATGGTGCGCTCGCGGATGGCATCAAAATCCTTTTTGTCGCTCATTCCGCAGAGGCGGAGCGCGTCGGCAACATTGTCAAAGCAGGTCGCGCCCGTGTTGAGGTTGTAATTCTGGAAGATATAGCCGATATGGCGGTTGCGCAGAGCATCCGAATTCGTCGTTATCTTCTCGCCGTCGACTTCGACCGAGCCCGAAAGATAGGAGTCAAGTCCGCCGATGACATTGAGGAGGGTCGTTTTACCGCAACCGCTCCTGCCGAAGATGGCGACCATACCGCGCTCGGGCAGATCGAGAGAGATGTCATTGAGGACATGGATCTCGTTCTGCTTTCCGCGGTTAAAATATTTCTGTAGAGAATTGATCGTAATCATTGAGCTCACCTCCCGTCAGAGTCTTTTTGACGCTTCCCGAGAAGAGCTTTGACTGCTGCTTATGGGAAACGCGGAGTGCGATCAGTAAGAGTCCCGCGCAGATCAGCGCGTATTGCCAGCCGTAGAGATAGGTGAAATAGCCGTTGAGCGTCGGCGAGGTGAATATAAACGCGGCAACACCGAAGAGAGCCGCGGCGGCAGGAATGAGTGCTATCACCGAACGCATATACATTGAGATCTTAATTACCGAGGTCTTGATACCCATAGAGCGCATGATGGCGATATCGTTTTTGAAGGAGACGATCGAGCGAGATTGGCAGAGTCTGATGAAGAATGCGAGCGCGAGCACTCCGCCGAGCCAGATGGCGACCATGATGAAAACGAGGAAGCCCATCGCGAACTTTTCGAAGGGATCGGGCTCGAATTTGCTGTTTGACATGACGGCGATATAGCCCGATTCGAGGAGCTTTTTGGACGCGCGGCGTGCCTCGGCGTCGTTTTCGAAGAAGAGGGAGAACTGACAGTAGTCGTACTCGCTATAGATGCTTGCCAGCTCGGCAATAAGATCGATTCCTATCACAGCGGCGGTATAGCCGTCATACTCCTTCATGTTCTCGGGGAGCTTTGAGGCAATATCTTCATTTTTTATAATGATCCGGCTGTCCGGGATTTCGCGCAATGTCAAGATCATATCGCTCTCAGTGTCGATGTTGTAGCCGTAGGATTTTGAAAAATATATCTTGTCTCCGAGCTCGCGGCTGATGGCGAGGTCATATGTCCCGAACATGAACATGCCGTCGCTCTGATCCGAGCTGCTCATCATTATCGAGTGCGAGCTGCTCATGAATGCCATGATCTCGGACATGCTTTCGTAGTCCGAGTCGGTTATATAGGCAGAGGGTGTGATATTGTTGTCGTAGTAATATGAGATGCCTGTCAGCGTATACGAAATGCCGCCGAAGTAAATCTCATCCTCACCGAGTACGGCATCAGCGTAGTTTTCTTTTTCGGAGATGGGAAGGCAGAGAAGTATCTCGCCGTCCGCGTCGGGCAGCTCTCCGTCAAATGAACCTTTGCATTCGCTGACGGGGTAGAGAAAAGCGTTGACGTTTCTATAGTAATAATAATAGGGCATGTAATCCCTGCTGATCGAGCGAGTGTAGTCGATCAGATAGTCGCATCCGACGTAGCTCTCGGCGCCGTATTCATTTGCGACCTCGGATATCTCTTCGGCTGTCGGTACCTTGCCGTCCCGGCGTACGACAACGACACGGCCCGGGCGGTATTCAAACATGTCAAAGGAAAATTCTTCGAGTATTTCCGGTTCGAAGGCGATCGAGGTCAAAAGAAATACTCCGAGCATTCCTACAGCCATAAGCATACAGGTGAAAATTGCAAGCTTCGGGCGGGAGGCGAAAACGTGTCCGCCGAGACCGATGCCGTCGCTCAGATCGCGCAGAAATTCCTTGAAATTGAATTTTTTCTTCTTTGAGGGAACGTATTCGTATTTCTTTTCCTCGGAAGAGGTCTCGGTCGCGGGCTTTTCACCTCTGTCAAATTCGACCGCGCCGTCATAAATGCGGATATGCCTTGTTGCAACGGCTTCGACTTCCTCATAGTTGTGAGTTACGATTATCAGGAGCTTATCCTTCGATACTTCGTGCAGAAGATCGATGATCTCCTTTGAGGTCGCCTCGTCAAGGTTGCCGGTCGGCTCGTCGGCGAGGATGATGGGACTGTCCTTTGCAAGCGCGCGGGCGATGACGGTTCTTTGCTTCTGACCGCCCGAAAGCTTTGAACCTTTCTGGCGCAGATGCTTTTCCATACCGACTCGGGTGAGAAGCTCGACTGCACGGCGGCGTCGCTCGCGGCGGTCCTTGATATGCATAAGTGCGAGCTCTACGTTCTGCAGAACCGTGTAGCTTTCAAGGATGTTGTAATCCTGAAAAATGAATGAGATGTATTTTGAGCGGTATTCTTCCCAATCCGCTTCGAGATAGTGGGATGTCGGCGCGCCTTCGATATAAAGCTCGCCTTCCTCGTAGCTGTCCATACCGCTGATAACGTTGAGCAGAGTGGATTTACCCGATCCCGATGCACCCGTGACCGCAACGAATTCGCCGCGCTCAAACGAGAGATCGATACCGCGGATACCGACGGCAACGCTTCCCTCGGAATAGTATATCTTACCGATGCCCGAAAGTTTTAAGAGAGACATTGGATTTCTCCTTTCTTTTTCTTGCCTCTATTATAGCACAGATTTTATTAAAATGGAATAGAGAATTGATTAAATTTTCTTAATGTAAGAAAAGTGTTTTGTATTCAATGAAATTTAAGGAATATATTGTAATAATACGGCGAACGTGCCCATTTTTATACCCTCCTTATATAATAAAAAAGTGCGCCAACCGAAGTTGCCGCACCGAAAAACGCAAACTCCGATTGTCGCCAAACAAATTTAAAATGAATTAAAGTACTTCCACCATAACCATTCCGGAATTTGCGGTTTTACCGTATTATTATGGTATGGTGAAAAAAGGTATAGTCATCCCGACAGAGAAAAATACCTTAATTCATTATTAAATTTGTTTGGCATCTTTATTATATAACAAAATGAGAGTTTTGTCAATATAAAAATACAAAAGCGATAAAATTTAGGACCTATATGTGTTAAAGAATAAATAATATGAAGGAGCTGTTGGCACTAACAATGCAGGGGTGAAGGGGACGCAGTCCCATAAGTGGGAACTTAAGAGATTTTTGTCTCTCCCTCCACCGCGGTCCCGCGGAACCCCAAAAACGCGTGACCGCATTTTCGGGAACCCGGCGCGCGGTCCCCCTCCCTCCTCAGAGGGAGGCGAGGAGCGAGCTCGAA
>JAZSMP010000313.1:0-3017 GCA_045535915.1 Eubacteriales bacterium
TGTCGGCGGACAATCCGAAGTAAAGATCATACGTCCGCAGAATCTCAGCTCGGGCGATAGCTACGTTGACTCCGCTATCGGTATCAGAAACTCTATTGGAAGCTCTACCGGCGTAAGACTTACAATGGGAGACGATTTCAAGAAAGCTACAGAAAGCTACGACGACTCGACCGTTGAGATCCTTGTCGGTACCACAATGCACGAGCAGGTCTCTATAGCTACCGAAGGTATGGGATACGGCGATTATGCGATCAAGGCTGTCGGAAACAAGATCGTTATCTTCGGATATACGAACGAAGCAGTTGCCTATGCCGCAGAAGCATTTGCAGATATCGTTGCCGAATATAAGACCGAAGAAAACGGTACTGTCAGCGTTTCGATTCCTGCGGAAGCTCTCAACATCGTTGAGACTCACAGCAAATCCAAGTCGCTCAACGTAGTTCCCGTATTCAAGGGAACCGAATTTGTTGCAACTTCGACTTCCGACGAAAAAGTTGACCAGATCATTCTTGAAGATGCGACTGCGGATAGCTATGCTGCATATATTGCTGAGCTTGAGGCCGCAGGCTACAAGAAATACACAGACAACGATATAAACGGCACTCTTTTCACGACCCTCTACAACAGCGAATATACGCTTAACGTCGGTTACTACAAGCCCTACGACGAATGCCGTATCGTTATCGAACCCTTTGAAGAAAAGACTCTTATCGGTCTTGAGTCCGATAACAAATATACCGCAGTAACCACCTCTCAGATCACTATGTTTGGCTGTGAATACAAGGAAAGCAGCGGCTCCTACAAGGGCAACGGTCTTTCTCTGCTTTACAGACTTGCGGACGGTTCTTTCGTAATCGTTGACGGCGGTCACGATACCAACAGCTCCTACTGGGCAAACAACCTTATCAACGCCATTAACGAGCAGGCAAAGGGATATGCTTCGGGCAAGGATATCCGAATTGCCGCATGGTTCATTTCTCATGCTCATGGCGACCATATGGGAATGCTCAAAAAGGAAGCCGATCAGTTTGCCAAGAAGTTTACGGTAGAACGCGTAATCGCGAATCTTATGAGTGACGAGGAGATCAACAGATCTCTCGCTTCCTCGCATGGACCAAACTTCGGCGGAAGTGAAGCTAATACTACCGCTAACGTACGTAAGGCAGCAAGAGCTCTCGGTGCGGAGCTGATCCAGTGCCACGCCGGACAGAGATTCTACTTTGGCGACACAGTTTTCGAGATACTCTATACCTCGGAAATGTTCGCGCCTTCGATCGTAAATGCGCTCAATACCTCCTCTATCCTCGTGCGTTCGATTACAACCGACGCTTCGGGCAAGTCTACTTCGATCATGGTCATGGGTGACGTAACGGGTCCCGCAATGGCGATCTGCAACAAGCTCTACGGAACCAATCTTAAATGCGATATCGTTCAGGTAGCGCACCACGGTTACCAGACCTGGGGCAACGACAGCGCGATGATATCCTCTTATAAGCTTATGTCAGCGGATATCGTTCTTTGGCCTATGGGACTTAACGCCTACGCGTCCCATAAGGAAAAGGCATATAACAAGGTCCTTTGGGACGGAACCATCAAGAATCTTAAGGGCGTTTACGTAGCCGGATGGAACGGAACTGTTCATACAGTTCCGCTGCCTTGGAACGGAGATACCGCTTCGATCGTTTCGAAGGTTACTTCCGAGAAATAAGTAATAAAAACGAACTTCCCGTGTGCTTTTGCGGGGAGTTCGTTTTATAATCACGCCGCGAGGCGTGGATATCATCAATGGCGCAAACCGTTGTATATCATCCGCAACTTGCTGCGGTATATCATCAAGGCGAAGGATTGCATAAGCAGGCGCAAGGATTCTGAACCTCTGTTTGCGCGTGGAATTGGCGGTAGAGTTACATGCGGAGTGGCGCAAACTATGGCGAATTGCAAGCAATTCGCGAGGTTCATCATCATGAGACGATACGAAAAAAGAACGGATGACTTTAGTTATAGTATCATATTATGGCACAAGGATTCTGAACCTCTGTTTGCGCGCAAAATTGGGAGTGAAAGTAATGTGCTGAGGTAGCACGCAAACTTTTGGTGCCGCAAGCGGCACCAAGAGGTTCATCATCAGTGGGACGATGTGAAAAAAGAACAACCACCCATTGGGTGGTTGTTCTTTTTTGGCAGCGGCGCAAGGATTCGAACCTAGGAAATGACGGAGTCAGAGTCCGTTGCCTTACCGCTTGGCGACGCCGCTACGCTGCATATTTAATTGCACTTTGTGGTGCGGTGTATATTATAGCAGAAAAAGGTGGATTTGTCAAGACTTTTTTGTAATTTTCTCGGAAAAAATTGCGTTTTTTGAAATTTTCTCTTTTTGTATGAGAATCTTTGGAAAAAGCCTTTATTTTTTGTGCAATTAGTGGTATAATTAATTATCTCCCGAAAGCGAGGAATTATTCATATGGAAAGAAAAATCTGTATAAACGTAAACCCCGGGTTCAAGGACGTGAGCTTTGATGAGTGTCTTGACGTTATAAAGACGGTAGGGTTTGACGGTGTATTTACCGGCTGGCACGTCGGAGAAATGAAGACGGTCGCTGAGAAGATTCGTGGGCGCGGACTTTATTTCCAATCCGTTCACGCGCCTTTTACGGATGCGCACAAGCCCTGGAAATGGGGCCCTGCAGGTGACAAGGTTATCGACAATCTGATCGAGTGCATCCGCGAGTGCTCGGCGGCGGGCGTTCCGATCGTCATAATCCATCCCATCATCGGTATGGACCGCCACACTCCCACCGATCTCGGTATCGAGCGATTCGGCAGACTTGTCGAAGAGGCTGAAAAGCTCGGCATTATGCTCGCGTTCGAGAACGTTGAGGGTATCGAGTACCTCGAAAAGATCATCGCAGAGCTCGGTTCTTCGCCCGCTGTCGGTTATTGTTGGGATACGGGTCACGAGATGTGCTATAACGGATCAATGGACGTTCCCGCGCTTTTTGGTGACAAGCTGATCTGCA
>JAZSMP010000050.1:0-7445 GCA_045535915.1 Eubacteriales bacterium
CTCGATGTTCAAGAGAAGTTTTTTGATCCGAATTACGTTCCCAAAAGCGAAAAACGCCCTATATCGGGAGGCGGTGCAAGCAAAAACTTCTCGTACAGTATGACGGAGGTTTGTATCCATGGCTAAGTTCATAGCAATATGGGGCTCTCCCAATTCGGGAAAGACAACCTTCGCAACAAAGCTTGCAAGAAGTATCTACGAGGAATACCAAAGTACTGTGATTGTACTTTACGCAGACAATGAAACGCCGACACTACCCGTTGTTTTCCCTAACTATAAAAAGGAAGACCTTTTTTCTATCGGAGTCCCGCTTTCAAAGACGGATATTACTGCAGAAGATGTAGTCAAGCAGATAGTAACGGTAAAAAACAAGCTCAACTTCGGCTTCCTCGGATTTATTGATGGAGAAAACAAGTACACCTATCCCGCATTTGATGAAATAAAGGTGAGATCGCTTTTCTCCGTACTTTCAACACTCGCAGACTATATCATCATAGACTGCACAAGCAGACTATCTAATCCGATTTCACGTGTTGCAATAAAGGAAGCCGACGAGGTTATCCGTCTTGCAACACCCGATCTCAAGTCGGTGTCTTACTATGCCTCACAGATGCAGCTGTATGCGGATCCCGTCTTTCGCTTGAATGACCATATTCAGGGAATCAACGTACCCGATGAGGATCTGTATATGCCGATTGAGGAAGCAAAGTCTCATCTTCATGATGTGTCATTTACCGTGCCTTACAGCAGACAGGTAAAACAGCAGATGCTTGACGGCAAACTCTATGAGTCGATTAACGATAAACGCTTCAACGAGAAGTTCAAGGCAATAGTTGAAAAGGTGGTGTGAGTATGGCAAGAGAAATAGATTTTTGGACACTACTCAAGCTTACTCAGGAGTACGTCTCACAAAACTATGCCGCAGCACTGACGGACAAATCTAAGCTCGGTCAGTTAAAAGCGTATATAGACAAGTATCTGCGAGATAATGATTACAAGGTAGAAAATCTCACCACTAAGGAACTTATAGACAAGCTCTATCGCGAGATGGCGGAGTATTCTATTCTGACTCCATATCTCGGTTCTCCCGATCTTGAGGAGATCAATATCAACTCGTGGGATGATATAGCACTTACCATGCTCGACGGCTCTATTGTAAAACTCGATGATCATTTCCACTCCCCACAGCATGCCGTGGATATTATTAAGCGTCTGCTTCACCATTCGGGCATGATCATAGACAACGCTACGCCAATGAGCCAAGGACATCTACCCGGTAATACGCGAGTTACCGCTCTGAAAGATCCGCTTGTCGATGAGGAATGCGGTGTTTCGGTTTCTATCCGAATTCTCCATCCGCGGAGAGTTACTCTCGACAGACTCGTAACCACGGAATTTGCTACAGAAGAAATGGTCAAATTCCTTTGTATGTGCATCAGATACGGTGTACCCTTTGTCGTTGCGGGTGCGACTTCTAGCGGTAAGACAACGCTTCTTAACGCAATTATGACCTCTATCCCCGATACCAAGCGTGTATTCACCATCGAGTCGGGTTCAAGAGAACTTTCTCTTGTGCGTAGGAATGACGGTAAGGTTACAAATAATGTTGTCCACACACTCTCACGCCCCTCAGATAATCCCGCATATGACATTACTCAAGAGGATCTTGTTGTTGCATCCCTTCGATTCAATCCCGACATTGTATGCGTCGGCGAGATGCGCGACGTTGAATGTTATTCTGCCGTCGAGGCATCGCTTACAGGACATACAGTGATATCCACCGTCCATGCCGGACCCGCAGATGCGGCGCATATGAGAATAGCTCTGCTTTGCCAGAAGAGATTCCCGATCAATTTTGCAACATCCTTGATGCAAGCGGGGCAGGCTTTTCCCGTGGTGGTATATGCTCACAAGCTTGAGAACAACAGCAGAAAGTGTATGGATATATCCGAATGCGTCATCAACTCCTCGGGAGAACGTGAGTACAGATGTCTTTATAACTACCAAATAACCAAGAATACTATTGAAGACGGCGAATTCATCATAGAAGGTGAATTCCGTAAGCCTAATATTATGTCCGAGAGTCTCAAACGTAGACTTGTTCAGTATGGTGTTCCCCAAGATGAGCTCAATGTCTTTCTGAAGGAGAGTGATCGGGGATGACGGTAGTATATCTCCTCTGTTTTCTCCTATTGTGTGCGGGAATAGTTCTTCTTCTCGGTCTTACTCCCGAGGTAATAGCGGATGACATGATGAAACTTATTTCGCCGAAGCAGACATTGAGAGATAAGGTGCTTATAGCACAAGGAAGAAAGAAATCCCGAAGGATAACCAAAGAGATCATGCACATAAAGGACGCTCTCGATGCCACGGATAACTCGAAGCAATTCACTATTGCTTGTGTCGCTTCGATCGTGATGCTTGTTGTTGGGTGTATTCTTGCCGTAGTAATAGACAACTATTTCCTCATCCCCGTCTTCGCCGTCGCCTTTTCATGCTTACCGTTCTTTTATGTAAAGAGCACACTCTCGGCATACGATAAACATGTCAAAGAAGATATGGAGACCGCGCTTTCGATCATAACTACATCGTATATCCGTTCCGATGATATTGTCGGTGCCGTCAATGAGAACATTACATATCTAAAGCCTCCGATCAAGGAGATCTTTCAGAGTTTTATAGGAGATACCACCATGATTTCTTCCGATATTAAGGACGCACTTCGTAATCTAAAAAGCAAGATAGACAACACCATCTATGAAGAATGGTGCGATACATTAATCGCTTGTCAGGATGACAGAACTCTCAAAGATACTCCGCTCCCCATTGTTGCTAAGCTTACCGATGTAAGAATAGTAAATAATGAGCTTAAAACCGTGCTCGGAGAGGTAAGAAAGGAATATTGGATGATGGTTTGTCTTGTAATAGGCAACATCCCTATTCTGTATATGCTCAACTACTCTTGGTTTGAAGCTCTTATGTTCACTCTTCCCGGCAAAATAGTGCTTGCAATCTGCGGAACTGTTATTCTTGTGACTGCTATGCTGATGATGAAGTATACGAGACCCATAGAATACAAGAGATAAGGAGGTAAAGGTATGCTACAAGCACTAATCGGCGCCATATTCGGCGTCGGTATTTTCTTAATACTCGCAGACTGCTTCAGAATACCGTTTTTGTCAACATCAAAGGCGGCGAACAATCTTGCAAAGAGACATGAACATAAAACAAGCAGTATAGATATATGGCTCAAAGATCTCGCTATATGGATTTCCAAGAAGCTGAGAATCAATGAATATAAACGTATGCAGCTTCAGACGGATCTGCAATCGGCGGGAATAACAATGTCCCCCGAGATGCATATAGCAAACAGCTTGGTAAAGTCAATGCTCATAGGTCTCATGGCTGTACCTGTATACTTCATCTTTCCTCTGCTTACTCCCCTTGTAATCGCACTTGCGATAATGATGTACTTCAAGGCATCGAAAGGTGTGGCAGATAAGATAAAGGAAAAGCGAAGGAGCATCGAATACGAGCTCCCCCGCTTTGTTGCACATATAGATAAGACACTCAAGCATAACCGCGATGTTCTGTATATCCTCGATTTATACAAAACAAATGCCGGTGCAGAACTAAAGCAAGAGCTTGAAATAACTGTAGCGGATATGAGATCGGGTAACTATGAGGCTGCACTCACCCGTCTTGAATCGCGTGTCGGCTCTTCTATGCTCTCAGATGTAACAAGAGGTCTGATCGGTGTTCTCCGAGGTGACGATACCGAGGTCTACTGGTCAAGTCTTGCGCTCAAATTCGCAGACTACCAGCGTCAGCTCCTCAAGCAAGAAGCTAACAAAGTGCCCGGAAAGGTTAAGAGACTTTCCATGTGTCTGCTCTTCTGCTTTATGCTTATATACATCGTTGTCATTGGTATGGAGATTGTCAACTCCCTCGGAGTGCTCTTTGGATAAGGAGGCGTAATGAAAAGAATATTGAATAGAAAAGCCGAAGGATACATAGATACAGTTGTATGTGTCCTCGCGGCTATGATGGTCATAGTCCTCGCTCTCAATGTGTTTTCATTTCTCACACTTAAGCAAGATTTAGACTACTTTGCTAAAGAGATGATAGACGTTGCAACCACATACGGAAGAACGGTAACCGAAACAAGCACAAGATATGCAGAGCTCTGCGATGAGATAGGAATATATCCTTCATACAGCTTCTCGGGTACGGATTATTTCAATGCTTCATCTGGTAAAGTACAGCTGGGAGATACCATAAGAATTACCGTAACATACCAAACCTACGTGCGCGGTCTTGGCGTATTCAAGATACCGGTAACGCTGACAGCCGTCCACTCAGGACTTTCGCAGAAATATTGGAAATGAGGAAATGAATATGAAAAAACTGAAAGACAAACATGGCGTAGGTTACTTTACGCCATGTATAATTACTATCGTAATTGCTATGATCTTATCTGCCGTGCTCTTTTATGCCGAGTGTATGACCATAATTCAGACAACAGTCGAGAACACAGAGCGCGTGCTTGAGTCTTTTATTATGAAGAATTCGATCGAGATATACCAATCGATCAAGCAAGGTCATGACTTTACCGAGGATTTTGATGAAAATTATTATATTTCTTCAACTTCTTCCGAATTGTCGCTGGACTCCGGAAGCGGATACCTGTATAATTACAGTACAGACGGCGATGTTGTCTACAAGATGACCAATCCGCAGGTGTCATACAAGGTAGACAAAAGCCTCAAGCTCAAGGCAGACTATATGTTGATGATCCCGGTGGTGTTCGCGGGAGATGAGATATTCGACCTCGTAATACCGCTGACCGTCTCAAGGAGTCTGACCTTGAAATAAGAAAGGATGGCAAAAACCATGAAAGTAAACTATTTAGTAATCATTCTCGTAGTTATTTCGGCACTCATTTTTACGGCTCTGTTTGTGGGCTATGGCAGAAATGCGACGGATGGCTCCGATACCGGAGATGCTTCGGGGATCCCGACTGTAACTCCGGAGGACATTTCACGCACAAGCGAGAGCGAAGAGATAACTTCTCCGCCCGAAGAAAGCACAGCAGTTGAAACCGAAGCGTTGACAGAAGAAGAGATCACAACCGAAATAACGCAGCCTGAAGAAACGAGAACCACCGAGGTGACAGCAGAAGTTGAAACCACGGAGATCACGGAAGCAACAGAAACGGTTGAAGCAACTGTCGAAGAGGAACCTGAGACAACTTCCGCCATTGAAGAGACGACAGAAGAGGACGAAACTGAGACAATCCCTCCCGTTGAAGAAACGACCGAAGTTATACCCGAAGAAACCACCACGGAATTCAAAGAACCAACTGTAGAACCTGCGGTTACAGACACGGAAGTGACTATTCCGATCCCGCCCGAAAAGCAAGAACCGAAGGAAGAGGAAACCACAACAAAGACGGAGAATGAATACAAGCCTCCCGAGACCGGAGACAATCCCTTCGCAGGTGGCGGTAAGACTGAGGTCAAGGACAATCCCTCGGATGATTACATAGGCGAGGGAGAAGACAGACCCGGTGAGGGTATCCACTTCTAAACTGCGAGAAAGGAGAAAGTCTTGAAAAGAATAATTACATTTATACTGCTGACGGCAATATTGCTGTCAGCTTTTTCTATAGGTATATATGCAGACGATAACGCCACCTCGGGCGACGGTGACGAAAAGGATTACCTCGACGGCTACGGTTGGTATAACTATTACCAGTACCTATGGAAGGTAACGGTATTTGTCGGCAAGAGCGATGAAGCAACCACAAATTCCGATCTTACAAGTGACTTTCACCGCATAGGTACAGTTATTATGAAAAAGACGGGATGGAGTGTGGCATCCGATGTCATGTTTGGAGATCAGACAAAAGTGGATTATTATGACGGTGCCTCTCTCGGTCTTGCAAGTAGCGTAAACATTATCTCAGATTCAAACTGTCCTCAAATCCCGATCGTATGCTTGGGTAATATAAGCACGGTTAAATCGTATTTTGGCTCGACCGGAACAATGGGCACCGTTCTCAATGCCATTGCCGCAGATGAAGGAACAACTTCATACGGTCTTCTATCGGATCTCACATTTGAGATCGGAGGGGTAACAAGATCGGGATGGAGCTCGGAATATCTTATGCCGAATGCGACAACAAACCGTGTGCCTTGGGTCATTGTTTACGAGCCTATGGTCATTATGAACTGCAAGGATCAAGTAACAAAGCTTGCTTTTACCGCAACAGAGTTTGCTCTGGCACAGCTTTACGGTTGGTATGATTGGAATCACAGCGGCGGCAGAGGTCAGTCGGTAGCTAACCTTACACACAAGAATCTCCCCACCTCGGTGCAGCTTGAAGAACCTTGGTTCGGTTATCCCGTATATGACGTTACCGACTCTGTCAAGTGGAATGAATATGACATTGTTCGCGGAGGCGGATGGGGTATGCGATGGATGGGAGTATCTATAAAGGAAGAGCCTCCCGAAGAACCAGAAATTCCCGTGATACCTCAAGAACCTGAAGAGGAAGAAGAGGAGGAAATATATGAGTTTTCTGTTTCAAACCTTTCGGTAACCCCGAGTACTGTGTATGAGGATGAAAGTGTAACAGTAACTTTTAGAACCGATTCGTGGGATCTTTACAATGCTTATTACAATATCCCTGTAGAGATCCTATATAACGGCGAAGTAATCTATACTGAATACGTATACTACAGTGTTTACGGAGGTGAAAATCACGCTTACACCTTGAATGTGGGAAGTGGCATCGGATTAAATGAAATAGCCGCGCGGGTAAACTGGTACGATCATTATTATGAAGATAATCCGTACAACAACGAAACAGCAAGTGCTTATGTAATCGTCAAACCCAAAATAGACCTCGGCATATCTACTGTTACGCCTAATGCAGATTACCGCGCGGGTACAGAGGTTGTAACGAGCTTCAATATCCATAATTACAGCAGACATGACATCATTCCGAGCCATAATAATGCCGTTTCATTTGAAGCGTATTATTACTCGGGAGGAAGAAAGGTTGTCATATCCTCACAGACATGGAGCAATGCTGTTATTCCCGGATTCGGCACAAACCTCGTTTATTTCAAGTGGACGGTGCCATCCAATATTGCGGGCAATACAGTTTATTGTACGGCAAAAGTCAATGCAACCAACAGCGTGGATGAGTACAATGTAACAAACAATGCCGATATGCTCACGTGGAGAGTATCTGCTATTCCCGAATCACAGACACTAGACACCCGATACGAAAAGGAAAAGCCTAACGGATATAGAATTCCGTCGGCACCCTATGAGTCCACAAGTACTGCAACATGGAGCATGTGGGAGTATGTTGGTTCTTCCTTTGTAAACAAAACCTATGGTGTTGCGATCTCAGCGGCTGTACCTACAATAAC
>JAZSMP010000028.1:0-6237 GCA_045535915.1 Eubacteriales bacterium
GTCAGGCTTTGGACATACATACGCGCTTGGATTGGTGAACTTACTCTTTTTATATTTCGGAAAGAAATATATTCCCTCCACACCTTTTCCGCATATCCAAGCAAACAGAGCGTGACAAAATTCGTGCATCGGCAGTAAAAGAAGTAACACCAAAAGGAATATGACGATGCTTTCCGATAATTGCTTCCAAAACAAAGCCACATATATACTTACAATAACTGAAGTTACACACAACAATATCTTTTCACCACGATCCGCGTTATACTTTCCCTTCGTCCACTTGGCGTTTTCAAAGGATACGGCATCTCCAAGGAAATAGTCACATTCGTGCTTTACGAAACGTATCTTCATAAACTTTTATTTCCTATAATATACGTAATACGCAATTATCGTTCTCTCTTCTCCCCCGTGCTCGAGGTCGGGGCCGATGAGGACGACACCGTCCTTTGAGAGCAGCTCGCTTGCGCGGAGCTCGTCGATCTTACAACGGAAAAGGATATCTGCAGAGGCGAAAACGAGAAATTCGTCCTCGCGGATGGCAAGGCTTCCTTTTCTGCCGATAACTTCATCAACGTTGTTGATTCGCTCGGTTACGTATTTGATGTACTGACCCGCGATCCTCTCCGCCATCTCGCGGCGGAAGCGAACGCTGTTCGGGTCCTTCGGCTTTGTCCAATGTCCGACCACCTTACTCCAGAATCCCATTTTTTACGTCTCCCTTCTTTTTTACTATAAGGAACTCTCCTTGCTTCAGCAAGGGATTTCCCTCCACTCTCTTACCCGTATAGAGGTTTACACCTCCCGACGCCTGTACTTTTATGGGCTTGTCCCCCATATTTACGGCAACGAGGATATAACTGTTTTCTTCCTTTTTATATCTTACAAACTCAAAATATCCGCCCTCGGCTTTGGTGATCCTGAACTCGCCGCCTCGGAATATTTTTTCTGCTCTGCGTATCCCGCCGAGCTTTTTATAATGCTCATTTATCTCCCCGTCAATATTATGCCACGGGAAGGGATAGCGGCAGAAGGGATCGCTCATACCCTCCATGCCCGCCTCGTCGCCGTAATAAATGCACGGGAAACCAAAAAGCGTAAATTGAAGCGCGGATATCAGTTTGAGCAATTTAACGCCCCTCTCGCGCTCCTCTGGCGTCAGTCGAAGCTCCGCCTGGACGGCATTGTAGGCATATGCATTTTCACGAACTTTCTGCGGATTGCCGAGAATGGTCAGCACGCGCTCGGTGTCGTGCGTGCCGATAAGATTCATAAGGCTCGAGGAAACGCATCGCGGATAGGACGAATAAAGATCGGTCAGAGCCGCACAGAGCGCCTTCGCGTCGCCGTTTTCGGCAAAATCGAGCAAAGCCTTGCGCATGGGATAATTCATTACGCTGTCGAGCTGTGCGCCTCTGAAATATGAGCGCCGCTTGCCGTATGCGATCTTATCCGCGGCATTCTCCCAGACCTCGCCGATAAGAACGCTATCGGGATTGACGCTGTGGATACGCTCGCGAAGATCTTCAAGAAATCGGTCGGGGAGCTCGTCAGCAACATCAAGACGCCAGCCGTCGATACCCGCCTGCATATAATGCTCGGCAACACCGCCCTCCCCCGTGAAAAATTCACGGCAGGAGTCAACATGTGTATTGAGTCTCGGAAGGATGCGAATGCCCCACCAAGCCGTGTAATCTGGCGCGCCTTCCTTTTCGGGGGCGTGGAAATCGTACCATTCGTGATAGGGTGAGCTCTCGTCGCGTGCGGAAACGCCGTATCTGCCGTATTCGTCGAAATATCGGCTGTCGCTTCCCGTGTGGTTGAAAACGCCGTCGAGGATGATCTTCATCCCTCTCGCGTGCGCGGCTTCGATGAGGGCTTTGAAAGCCTCCTCACCGCCGAATTCATCCGCGATATTCATATAATCCGAGGTATCGTATTTATGATTACTGACGGCATCGAAGATCGGTGAAAGATATAAAACACTCACGCCGAGCGACTCGAGATAGTCGAGCTTTTCGATAATTCCCCAAAGATTTCCGCCGAAGAAGTGATTGTTCTTGACCTCCGCGCCTCGGTATTCGGCATACTGCGGAACGCCGTTTTTCCAATCCGTGTCGAGGATCGCATCTTTGCGGTAGCTGACCCTTCCTTTTCCCTTTTCAAAACGGTCGAGGAAGATATGGTACATGATACTGCCGCCGAGCCACGCGGGAACGCGGTAATCAGGGCGATAGACGGTAAGGCGGAACTCCTGCCAGTTTTCGCGGACGAGCGTGAAATTCACGTTGTCTGTCGCACTCGCAACAAAAGACTCCTTGCCTTGACGGAAAATATATGTATAGTAAAAAAGCCCCGATTCCGACTCTCCGCAAAGAGCGGATGTGTCGAGGCTCAGCTTATATTCATCGTTAATGTAATCGGTAGCAACAAACTCAAAATTGAGATTGTGTACCGAAGGATCGCTCTCGCAGTCCGATGGCGCGAGAGTATCTCTGCGAATACAGAGATCGACCGCCGCCACACCGAGTACACGAGGTACGCGGGCGGTAATTTCAATTTTCTCGCCGCGTGGAAATGCGCCGAGATACGAGACGTCCTCCGCCCCGCACCGTTTTTCGATGCGGGGGACGGGGGAGTATTCATTTTGCATAAATCTTGCAAGCATTCTTAATTTTTCTGAACGGGTTTGATATTCCAAATGTTTTCCGCGTAATCTCTTACTGCGCGGTCAGCGGCAAAGAATCCACCCTTTGCGATGTTGATGAGCGAGCGGCGAGTCCAATCCTCACGGTTGAGGTAATCGCGGTACATCTGCTCGTGCGAGAGGCGGTAGGAATCGAAGTCTGCAAGACACATATAGGGATCTGCAACTCCGTGGCCTGCAAGCAGGTAGGATGCGATATCGGCGAAGGATTCGCCCGCGAAGCCTTGATTGAGGCGGTCAACGATGCGGCGGAGCTTATCGTTTCTCGCATAGAAGAGAGCTGAATTGTAGCCCGAAAGCCAGAGCTCGTCGACCTCGCTTGCGGTCAGACCGAAGATATAGATATTCTCCTGTCCGACAGCGGCAGCCATCTCGACGTTTGCGCCGTCGAGAGTACCTATGGTGAGCGCGCCGTTGAGCATGAGCTTCATACAACCCGTACCGCTCGCCTCCTTGCCGGCAAGAGAGATCTGCTGGCTGATCTCGGCGGCGGGGATAAGGCACTCGGCAGCCGTTACATTATAATCCTCAAGGAAGAGCACGCGGAGCTTTTCCTTGACTCTGGGATCCGACTCGATCTCCTTCGAGAGCTTGCAGATAAGCTGGATGATACGCTTAGCCATCTGGTATCCGGGAGCCGCCTTCGCGCCGAAGATATAGGTTCTCGGATAGAACTCTGCGTTGGGATTATCGCAAATGTCAATATACTGTCCGATGATGTTGAGCACATTGAGGAGCTGTCTCTTGTATTCGTGCAGACGCTTGATCTGAACGTCGAACACCGAATGGGTATCGAGCGACGTACCCGTGCGCTCATATACGAAGTTCGAGAAAGCGATCTTGTTTTCGTGCTTGATAGCGCGCAGACGGTCGAGCACAGCAGAGTCGTTCTCATACTTCATTAGTTTTTCAAGCTCGATGGGGTTCTTGCGGTATCCAGTGCCGATGGTCTCATCGAGCAGACCTGCGAGGCCTTGCGAGGAATAGCACATCCAGCGGCGATGTGCAATACCGTTGGTCACGTTGGTAAAGCGCTCGGGGTACATATAATAGAAATCTTTAAAAACGGTATCAATGAGGATCTGCGAATGGAGCTTCGAAACGCCGTTGATATGATGCGATCCGACTACGGCGAGGTTTGCCATTCTGACGCTGCCGTTGCAGAGGATGCTCATATTTGTGATGCGGCTCCAGTTGCCGGGGAATTTATCCCACGCCTCGCGGCAGAAGCGCTCGTTGATCTCCTTGATGATCGAATGGATACGGGGCAGACGGAAGGAGAAAAGGCTCTCGTTCCAGGTCTCAAGTGCCTCGGGCATTACCGTGTGGTTGGTGTAGGACATCGTACGTGTCGTGATGTCCCATGCCTCGTCCCAGGAGAAGCAATAATCGTCGATGAGTATTCTCATATGCTCGGGGACACAGTGTGCGGGGTGGGTATCGTTGATATGGTTAGCCACCTTGTCTGGCAGGTTGTCAAGCCTGCCGTAGACCGCCATATGGTCGCGGATGATGCTCTGTACCGATGCCGATACGAGGAAATACTGCTGTGTCAGACGGAGGAGCTTGCCTTCGGTATGGTTATCTGAAGGATAGAGGACCTTCGAGATGATCTCAGCCGAGCTCGACTCCTCTACCGCACGGGTATATTGACCCTGCGTAAAGAGACCCATATTGAAGGTGCGGACGTCGCGTGCCTTCCAGAGGCGCAAGCGGTTGACAGCCTCGCTGTCGCCGCCCGAGATCATCATGTCGTAAGGTACAGCCTCAACGTCCTCGGTGTCCTCATAGACGATCTCAAGCTTGCCGTTCTTCCATTCCTCTGTGATACGGCCGCCGAGTCTGACTGTGAATACGCGGTCGGTTCTCGGAACGAGCCAGACCTCGCCTCCGGGGAGCCAATCGTCTGGGAGCTCGATCTGAAGACCGTCAATGATCTTCTGCTTGAAAAGACCGTACTCATAGCATATCGAAAATCCGTTTGCGGGATAATCGAGCGAGGTCAGAGAATCCATGAAGCATGCGGCAAGTCTTCCGAGACCGCCGTTGCCGAGCCCCGCATCGGGTTCACACTCATAAAGATCGTCAAGCGCGAAGCCCATACCCTTCAGAGCATTTTTATACTCATCCGAAAGACCGAGGTTGCAGAGATTGGTCTTAAGCGAGCGTCCGAGCAGGAACTCCATGCACATATAGTACACGCGCTTTCCGCCCTGCTTGTTCGTTTCCGCCTTGAATGCGGAACGCTTCTCCGCAAGAATATCCTTAACCGTCTGTACGACTGCCTTGTACATCTGGTCCCTTGACGCATCGGCTGCAGTCGTGCCGAAGAGTCGGGACAATTTTTGTTCGATATTTGCTTTAACTTCCTGTGCGTTGGGATTGAAATTCACTTTTACTTCCTCCGGTAATGCTCTCCTGTATATCACTGCAGATCTTGGTAAAGAGCGATGTATTTATCTGCGGATGCCGCCCAGGAGAAGTCGACTGACATTATTTTTTCAACAAATGCTTTGCGTTTTTCCGTGTCCTTCCAGAGCGCGGCGGCGGCAACCGTACGCTCGTAAAGCTCACCTGCGGTATAGCCCGCAAAGGTAAAGCCGTTTCCGTGCATAACGCCGTCCTCATCCTCATAGTAAGGCAGGATGGAGTCGGCAAGTCCTCCCGTTTCACGGACAACGGGGATCGCGCCGTAACGCGATGCGATCATCTGCGAAAGACCGCAAGGCTCGCTCTTCGACGGCATCATAAAGATGTCGGCGGCGGCATAGATGCGGCGCGAAAGATCGCGGTCATAGGTGATGAGTGCGCGCACCTTATCGGGGCGCTCGGCCTCAAGAGTCTTGAAGAACTCCTCGTACTTCGCTTCGCCCTTACCGAGAACGACGAGCTGCGCACCGGTTTCGTCAAGAATGCCGCGAATAGCCTCGGCTACGATATCGAGACCCTTATGCGAAGCCAGACGTGTGATCAGCGCGATCACGGGAGTGCTCTTATCGTCCTCGAGATTCAGATCTGCACGGAGCGAGGAACGGCATACTTCCTTGCCGCCGCGTCTCTTCGGGCTGTAATTCTTCGCAAGAACTGGATCCTTCCAAGGGTTATAGTAGGCGTAATCAATACCGTTGAGAATGCCCGATACTTTGCCCGCATATCGGCGGAGAATGTGATACAGTCCGTGCGAATACTCGGGGGACATGATCTCATCCGCGTATCTGGGGCTTACGGTGGTAACAGCCTCGGCACACTCGATCGCACCCTTCATAAGGTTGATGCAACCGTCGTATTCAACAACCGCGCGGTCATATTCGGAGAGCGCGAAAACATCGCCGAGGATGTAGAAATCATACTTGCCCTGATACTCGATATTGTGGATGGTGAAGACACGGCGGATTTTCGCGTATCTCTCATCCTCTGCATACTTCTGACGGAGATAAATGACAGAAAGCGCCGCCTGCCAATCGTGGGCGTGCAGAATATCGGGGAAAAATCCGATCTTGGGAAGCATTTCGAGAACTGCGGTACAGAAATAG
>JAZSMP010000141.1:0-4579 GCA_045535915.1 Eubacteriales bacterium
ATATAATTTCCGCAAGATGCCTAAAATCGGCAATATGTTTTTGTCGAATATAACGAAAAGCCGCGCAGGATCTTTTCTTTACGCCGGAAAGAGTCTGCGCGGCTTTAAATCTTTAGTTAACGTACCAATAAGGCACAACGATATCAAGCTGCGGGATTGGGGTAATTTCTCCGGTTTTGATGTTGATAGAGCAGGATATGGAATCATAACCATCCAGTGGCGCGCCTTTTTCTGCGTCGTATTTAGTCAATATAGCGAATACGTAATCACCGTACGCGGAAATGATCGTCATGGCAGCATTGGGAAGCTCAAAAATTACGCGGTTATCTTCACCGAAATATCCGCATTCCCAGATCTGTGCCGTACCCGAAGCCAAGATCTTTCTCATAGCAGGCGTTGGGTCTACGTACGGCTCCTCCGGATGTGCCAGTCTATATTCATTTGCTTCTTTCATATAAGCTTGCGCTTCTTCCTCTTTAGTTTGATGCGCATACCAAACACCCTTCTCTGTCACGAACATATTATCTGTCAATACATCAAGGGTTACTTCTTTGGATTCATCGGTTTTCAAATCATATATGCTAAATCCGTTATCTTTATAAAGTATGGAGTATGTACCGATAAAATTGCTCGAGCTCCTTGCAGTTTCGGTTCTTTTATCGGTTCCGTCTTTCAGGGTCGAATATCTTGTACCGTCATCACGGCTAAAATAAAATCTTTCACTTGAAGCCATAAATCCAAGGCATTCGTCGGTTATTTCAAAGAGCAATTTTGATTCATTCGTTTCAAAATCATATTCATACATATATTGCTTTGTATCGGGCTCAAAAAGTGAGAGTGGCAAGCCCATTCCGGTTTTATATCCGGAATTGCTGTAATCGAGAATACTGTTGAGCTTGTAATATTTACCGTCCATATACCATCCGACGCGCCATTTTGAGATAACTTCGGTTCCGAAATCTTCCACAAAAGTATTTCTGACTTCGCCGGTCTTTAAATTGTACATGATTTCGGTCATGATCGATCCGTATTCAATAGTAACATTGAATTTCATATATACCAGCCAATCGCCGAATATGCCCTGAAAATTATACATTTCTATTTGACCTTCACTGTTGCCGAATCCCAAAAGCATAGGACAACCCGATTCAAGCGAATGATTGCACGTCGGAAGAAGGCAGGGGCTTGAAACAGTGCCGGTAGTTGGATTGTATTTTACAATTCTATGGACTGTAACATTTCCATAAATCGGCGTTTTTGTGCCGTCGGGAGCGGTTTTCTCCCCCGTAACACCTTTGGTGGTGCATTTCTCTATGTAGATCAGACATCCTTCGTAAAGCATACCAGATGATATATCACCCGTTCTGTAGGGAACACCGCGCGTATAGTATTCGCCTTCCAAGTCAACCTCTATTATATCGGGGTTGACAGTAGTTTCCGGTGCCGTGAGCTCGACATCATATACCGCTTGACATGATGTGAAAATGAATAAGAACGACATCAAAAGGCTGACGAGTTTCATTGTGTTTTTCATAGTTTGTCCTCCGATTTTTATTTTCTTCCCCGCGGCAAAGCCGCGGGGATATTAGGGTATTAAGAATCGCGTCTGGTGCCTATCTGAATCACAGGACCGTCGGAGTCAATAAGATATTCCAGAAAATTTCCGTCAGAATCGTAGGTAGCAATCACAAGGTTTACCTGATGCGTTGATACAAAATCAACAATGTAGTAATCGTCTTCTGAGTCCAGGAAATCTATACCATACACAGCTGCATCAACTGTGCCTTCTTCGGGGTCGGGGAAACCAATATCACTGGCAGTTACTTCGGAGCCGTCCTCAAGCCACAACTTAAGACTTACGTTGGCTACAACATTACATAAATTCTCCACGTCTTCATAGTCATCGATGTAAGCAAACGTAGATGCCGTCAAGTCCGTGGCGATTTCGACTTCCTCCCACTTTGCAACGCGTGCTAAAGCGTATGCGCTTGTATTCGAAAAGTATGCACGCGACCATCTACTACTGCGGTCATATGTGATAAATACTCCATTGTAAGCACCTATATTGTAGCAAAAGAAGGACGCGAAGATGATCATAGCCATCATAAAGGCCATAATTCTTTTAAAATTCTTCATTTTTCTGTTTCCTTTCTGAATAAGAAGTTTTTTTGATTTTTGTTCTGTCTTATCCAAAGCTGTCCCCGGTTCTCCCTTGCGGATATTTCTATGTACACGCGAACCGAAAAGCACATACGCGGTCAGTCAGCGCATCGCACCACCACCTCCGCTTACGATTGCCTGTCACTCAATCGTAAGTTGAAGTAATGGTATCTTCGATAGTGTCAACCGAGCCGTCTTTGCCGTAAATCTTTACAGTAAACACAGCACGGTAGGTTCCGGTTTTTTCGAGTACAGTACTGTTTTCAATGTAACCGTTGACTTTTTCGGATATTGCCGTCCATTCTTCTACATGTGACCAAAATATTCCGAGAAAACGTTTTTGAATTTTTACAGTAACAGTTGCATAAGAAAACGCGGCACTTTTTCCGTTGTATGTAACTGTTGCCAACGCTTCACCTGTAGATGCCGAAAAGTAACAATTACAAGTATTGGTGTTAGCATACCTAGGTGATGGTGCAGCTTCTGCGCCTGCAAAAAGCGGCAATACACTCACGCATAGGGTTACTGCTGTCAGCAATAGGGCGATAAATTTTGCGAGTTTCTTCATGGTTTTATACCATCCTTTCCTGAGAAGCAGATGAAATAAATTTTGTTCTTGATTGCTTCTCTACTTATATATACCTGCACTCTTCAACTTTTTCTTCAAATTTTACAAAAATATTTTTATTTTTTGAAAAAAGTGAAAAATGCAAGTTGGGATGGGATGGTTCCGATCGTTCTTTACAGATTCTTACAATTGTTTTTGTTTTTCTTCAAATCCTTCGATAATTCTCTTAAATTCCTCTTCGGAAACATCTGTATGACAGTAAAGCGAAAAGGCATATTTTTCGTTATTCCATATATAGTAGCCAGTATTGTCGATTATTCTATAATATACTGTATATTGATCATAATTAAACGTATTTGTCAATCCGTTCTCTCCATCAATTGAATATTTCACCGAATTGATTGAACCTTGCTCAAATATTATACTATTTTCTTTATCATTTTTCCAAATATATCTTACTATATTATCACCGCAAATTTCCTCAACGAGTTCATACCCCTCAGGAACATAAGTCAGCGTATAATATTCCTCAATAATTTGATCGTTCGTGCTTTCTTCATTTGCAAAACTACCTTTTATAAATGTCTCATGTATTTCAACAAAGAAATCTCCGATTTGCTCTTTATAAATGATCGCGGTGCATCCGGCGAGAAGAATGGCGGCGGCGATCAAGGCTACGGCCACGGCTCGCTTGATTCTTGTACGCTTATCCGGAACATATTTTACCCTGCTGCCCAGTATCGAGGACATGCGGCGGGCATGCGCGCGGGAAAACGCGTCGCTCTCGAATGCGGAAAGAGCGATGCCTTCGCGGTATTTTTCTTCAAATCCATCGACTATGGCACGGCTGAATATCTCTTTGCCCGTTTCCATCATTCTTCCTCCTTGAATTTCTTTCTGACAAGCGCAATTCCTCGTTCAATGCGTGTATAGACGGTATTTTCTT
This sequence comes from Eubacteriales bacterium, assembly GCA_045535915.1. Classification (GTDB taxonomy): domain Bacteria; phylum Bacillota; class Clostridia; order Oscillospirales; family CAG-272; genus CAG-390. Next base: position 3,675 of record JAZSMP010000141.1, read on the forward strand.
TGAGGTCAAGCTTCTCGGCGATCTCCCGTACGCTCATATCCTCAACCAAACGCATCCATAATACCTCGCTGTATTTCGGATCGAGCCTCTTGATCTCTCTTACTATATTGTTATACATCTCTTTTTTCGAAAATTCTTCAAAAAGATCGCATTCGTTACAATTTATTAACATTTCGTCAAGTTCTTCGTTTTTTTCCTGCTTTGAGAGGAAGTTCGATACCTCATTCTCAACGATCGTAAACAGATATCCTCCAACGGCTTCCTCGGACCTACTGAGATCGATGCGGTCGATATAGCGGCTGATCTTCAGAAAGACATTCTGGATGACGTCCTCGGCGTTTTGAATATAATTTTTATCCCCGGACAACCTCAAAAGGCTTCGCGCATAGCGAAGCATATTCACGTGGTATTTGTCATACAGAGTCAGTATCTTTCGGAAATTTTCTTCGTCTGCGGCAATCAAAAAAAGCAAAAACATATTGATGTCCTTTATTGACTTTTCTTGTTTCTATTATATCATACAAAAACTATTATGTCAATCTTTATTTATTTTTGCACTTTTGTATTGCACTAAGGCTGTTTTCGTGGTATAATAAGAAAAAAACGGAGGTAAAAGTATGTCTTTTCTCTATTTTCTCGAGGATATAAGAAACCCCGTTCTCGACTTTATCTTTTCTCTCGTCACACTTTTCGGCGAGGAGACTGTGTTTATGGCGGTCGGAATGATCGTTTTCTGGTGCGTAAGCAAGCAAAAAGGATACTATCTGCTCTGCGTCGGCTTCGTTGGCACCGTTATCAATCAATTCCTCAAAACCCTTTTCCGAGTCCCGCGCCCGTGGGTCAAGGACCCGAATTTCACGATAGTTGAATCGGCGCGCGAGGCGGCAAGCGGCTACTCCTTCCCG
>JAZSMP010000195.1:0-3420 GCA_045535915.1 Eubacteriales bacterium
TGTTTTGCAGACCTCCCCGTGCATTCCTCGATTGACTTGTCTCGACAGATGCGCGGGACGTTGGGAGCAGTGAGGCCAATGATAGGCACCCACCTTGCTTGGCAGGGTTCCTTGGCGGCGGTTACACGGCTCGGCGGGAGTGAAAAATTCGAATCGCGAAAGCGATTCGAATTTTTCAGTTTTATTCGCCTGCGGTGAGTGATATTGCTTCGCAGTGGTATTCGTCTTTCGACGAGTGATATTTGCTGCGCAAGTTAAAGGGGCGAATAAAATATCACTAAAGCCGTAGGCTTTAATATCACTGACGCGTCAGCGACAATATCACTCCGACGCAGTCGGAATATAACTTAACTTCTCATCGTTTTTGATGTATAATACTTTATGAGGTGAAATTATGTCAAACAGCATTATGAGAGATAAAGCAAAGGAATTTGCCAAGGATATTGTTTTCCTCTGTCGCAAAATGAAGGCAGAGCACAAAGAAACGGTACTTATCAATCAACTGTTGCGTTCGGGTACTTCCATTGGTGCGAATATTCACGAGGCACAATATGCACAGGGTACAAAAGATTTTATTTCAAAGCTTGAAATAGCACAAAAGGAGTGCTATGAAACTGAATATTGGCTTGAACTTTTGTTTGAAACGGATTGTATTGAAGAAAAAGATTATAAGCCGGTTCAAAATGAATGCGGCGCGATACGCAGGATGTTGATAGCATCGTTAAAAACGATCAAAGCTAAACAAGAATAGAGGCGATTTTTTAGTTTTATTCGCCTGCGGCGAGTGATATTGCTTTGCAGTGTTATTCGTCTTGCGACGAGTGATATTTGCTGCGCAAGTTAAAGGGGTGAATAAAATATCACTAAAGCCGTAGGTTTTAATATCACTCCGACAAAGGCGAAATGACGATAAATAGGAGAAGTAATAATTGATACGACCTGTAAAACACAATGATATCAAGGAATGCGTTGTTGTAATTAAAGAAAGTTTTTTAACAGTTGCTAACGAATTTGGATTTACGCCTGATAATGCACCTCGTTTTACAGCTTTTGCTACCACAGATCAACGTTTGTCTTGGCAATTGAGCAATGAAAAAAGACCTATGTTTGCATTCGTTTTGAATGGGAATATTGTTGGTTATTATTCATTACTGTTACAAGAAAACTACGAATGTGAACTCAATAATTTATGTGTGTTGCCTCAATTCAGACACAAAGGGATTGGTGGAAAATTATTGTTGCATTCATTTGAAACCGCCAAGGCTTTGGGCTGTTCGAAAGTGAATATTGGAATAGTAGAAGAAAATCAAGTGTTAAGAAAATGGTACGAAACCTTTGGCTTTGTACATACCGGAACACAAAAGTTTAATTTCTTTCCGTTTACTTGTGGATATATGGAACTCATTATCAAATAAACGGAGCGCCGCCGGGTTCCAGGAAACGCGTTTGCGCGTTTTTGGGGTTCGGGAGATAGTGGTGGATGAGGATGTCAATGGCATAAATAAAGGCTGAATCACTTTGTCGGTGACTCAGCCTTTTCTGTTATTTAAAAATTATTACTTCTTCTTCCTCTTTTTCAAAACGGCGACCGCACCTATTGCGGCGATTGCGATGCCGCTGTGTGCGAATCCTCCGCATCCGCTCTTGGCGGGTTCGGTGTCGGAGGGGGCTGCTTCTGTCTGCTCAGCGACGGTTGTCTCGGAAATCGGTTCGGTGTCACCCAAGCAGGATGACGGGTCGGTGGTTTCCGTCGTTGTCACCTCGGGCTCGGGAAATTTCGGTTCACCCATTTCGGCGTTGACGGCACTCGTGTCACAGACAACGGTATATATGCGCAATTCGCCGCTTGAACGGTTTATGCGGACAAGCACGGGCAATTTCGAAGGATCTATCTCGCCTTCGTATTTCAGATACAAATAACCGGATTTGTTTCCGGCGAGTAAATTGTTTCTCTTGAACGTGACGTATGATCCGCCTGACGCTACTGAAACCGTGGTATTCGCATTAATACCGTCGCCGATAGCGGCATCGGTGAATTTGATGCCGTTTTTGCCGTCTATGCGTACCTGAGTGTAAGCGCCCGAGCCCGTGTTATCAAGCTTTACGGTGATTATCTTGTTTGCGGTATCGTAGGTCGCCTTTGCGTACTCGAAGGTACCCGAGCGGAAGAATACCGTACCGAGCATTCCGCTGCCGTATTTCGGGTCTTTCATAAGCTGGCGGATGTTTTCCATCTCAGCCATAATACGTGTGGAGGTCGCGGCATCGAAGACCTGAATGCCCATAACGACCTTATTGCCCTTATCTATGGAGTTCTTGGCGAGGGTAACGACCCAGTTGTCTGCCTTTCCGTAATTGGTGGAATAAGCCATGGGGCAGATGTAGTCGTAAAGCTCTGCGGCATCATCATAGTTCTGACCGTAATGCAGGTCGGCATAGGAGGTTTCGTATGCGCCCTCGGGCATAGTTGCGGCGCTGAATACGAGGTTGGGATTTACAGCTTTGGCTTGGTCGATTATATGCTTTGCAAGCTCTTTGATATTATTCTTGCGATAATTTGCGATGATCAAGGCGTCGGGGTCGCCGTTTTTGTAGGCGTTGAAGATATAATTCGAATTGGCGGTGCGGCCGTGATAGCCCCAGGTGGTTTCCACAAGCTCTTTTACACGCTCAACGTTTGCACCCATGGCGGCAAGGTTTTCAAAATCCTTCTCACTCCAGCCGTTTGCGTTGTGGTTGTAGCGGATGTAGTCGAAGTGCAGACCGTCTATATCGTATGCCGCAAGCTCGCGGGCTACGTTTCCGACATACTCGCGGTAACCTTCGTCGTAAGGAGTGATGAAGTTGTTATCACGCGCGCGGATGTAATGCCACATTCCCGCTTCGGGATGATAGCTTTTGTAGGACTCGTCCTCAACGACGCATATCCACGCGTGAATACGGATGCCTCTTTTATGTCCGGCGTCTATGGTCTCCTGCAGAATATCGCGGTTTGTTCTGGTGAGAAGATTCTTATACTGAGTTTTGAGGTAACCGAGCTTTCCGCCGGTACCCTTTACAAGCAGATATACGTCTGTGATGCCCTCATCGGCACATCTTGACATCATAATTTCGGCACCGTCAGCGCCGAGATCGGCGATCGTGCTTCCCCAGATCCATTTGCCGACTATTGCTTCAGCTTCGGCACTTTGTGCGGCAGACGTAGGTATAGTTGATGAAAAAAACGGAAGGAGCATTATGGGACACATAAGTGCGGATAATAGTTTTTTGAACATGAGAAAGTCCTCCTGAATAGTGTATTCTAATTATAACCTTTTTTAATTGAATTGTCAAGTGATAAAAAAGAGGAATAATAAAAGTTACGGAAAAGTCTTGAAAAATCGTGAGAAATGTGATATCATATATAATGTATTATTATGT
>JAZSMP010000060.1:0-9855 GCA_045535915.1 Eubacteriales bacterium
GAACACGGATCTCGTTTCCGCTTTCAGTGATAAGAGTTACATCATCGCCGTCATGCTTTACCGTCCAGTCAACTCCGTTCGGACAACCCATAATATCAACATTTTGGAGGTCGTCATTGGGAATCATGAAGAATCCGCAGCAGGGAAGCATCTGGTTGTCCTCATATATGATATGATCTTCAGTTATTGATTTGAGCAGATAGAGTGCGGTTGCGCTGACGGTGGTATCTTCATATTCAAGAACCTCGCCTCCGATAATAGCAATTGCGTGGCCATGCAAGCAGAGGTCTTCGCCGTCGTCAGTATTATCTATCCAATGAAGATTTTCAGCTTTGATAGAAAACATTTTTATTCCTACTTGGTTTTAAGTATCCTCGAGCTGTTGATCAGTACCACGAATGCGCCGACGTTATGGAATATCGCGCCGAAGAGAGCGGAGATAACGCCGAAAAGTGAAAGTCCGATCATGGTGAGGCTGATAAGAACCGAGAGGATCAGATTTTGATAAATGATCTTCCTTGTGCGTTTCGAGAGACTGATAATGAAAGGAATATTTTCGAGATTGTTGTTCATAAGCGCAATGTCCGACGACTGAATCGCAAGGTCGGAGCCCATGGCACCCATCGAGATACCGACGTCTGCCTGACGGAGTGCGGGAGCATCGTTGATGCCGTCTCCGACAGCGAGAACACAGCTGCCCTCACGAAGGGAATTGATCGCTTCAAGCTTATCCTGGGGAAGAAGCTGGAACTTGACGTCGTCTGCACCGACCTCGGCTGCAATTTTGCGAGCCGCGGTTTCACGGTCGCCTGTGAGGATGACGGTGTTCTTGATGCCCATCTCCTTGAGTGTAGCTATACTCTTAGCGGCTTCCGCGCGCGCTGTGTCGTTGAATCCGAGACAGCCTATAAGTACGCCACCGCGGGAAACGAAGCTCACAGAACCTGTAAGAGCCTCTCCAAAGCCCTCGGGGATTGCGATGCCGAGCGAATCAAACCAGTATTTGTTGCCGAGCAGGAGTTCTTTGCCCTCCGAGTCGGCACCCTTCATACCCTTGCCGGGGATCTCCTTGACCTCGGCGAGAGTTTCGTATTCCTTGCCCTCAATCGCCTCGGTGACCGCGCGTGATACGGGGTGATTCGAGCCGCAAGCCAAAGAAGCCGCAAGCGAGAGGAGATAGGATTTATCGTAACCTTCCGCGGGGATGATCTCGGTAAGTGAAAGCTCGCCTACTGTGAGTGTACCCGTCTTATCGAATACGACGGTCTCAACCTCGGTCATTTCCTCGATAAACTTTGAGTTCTTGATAAGGATACCGTGCTTGGTTGCGGTTGAGAGAGATGCGATCATCGGTGCGGAGCTTACGAGCATCTGTCCGCAAGGGCAGGAAACTACGAGTATTGCGATCGCCTTTGAGAGATCGTTGGTAATAAGAGCAACTGCCGATGCAAGTGCAAGAACAAAGGGGATGTAGTATTTCATAAAGCGGTCGATCAGCCTCGATTCGGGGATCGAGATGTTTTCGGCTTCTTCAAGCATCGTGAGGATGTTCGAGAACGAGGTGTCAACGTATGCTTTTTCGACCTCGACGAGTATGCGTCCGTCGATGTTGACAGTACCTGCATAGACCTTGTCGCCGACCTTGATATGAGCGGGAAGCGGTTCGCCGGTCAGTGACTTCTGGTCTACGTTAGTTTCTCCCGAAATGACCTTGCCGTCGATCGGAATGCCCGCGCCGGGCTTTACGACTATGATCTGTCCTACAGTAAGGGAGGCTGCTTCAACGGTCGTTTCAACGTCGCCTTCAAGAAGGACTGCGCTGTTCTGACGCATTCTGCGCAGACCGTCGATTGCCTCGCGGCCGCCCATGATACTGCGCTCCTCAAGCAGATGAGCTACGTTGAGGATAAGCGGGATGAGAACCGAGAGGATTAGATCGCCCGAAAGATAGCAGGCAACTATCGCGATCGCAACAAGTATCTCCATCGCGTTTGTGAAATTGCGCGAGAAGATGCCCTTGAGAGCCGCGATAAATACAGGAATTCCTTCGATCAGGAATCCAACGGTGTAGAGAAGCGCGGGAAGCGTGGTCTTATCGGGGAATACCCACGAATAGATAAGTCCTGCAGCGATGCAAACAAGTGCCGCCGCGGCACTTACGAGATTCGCGGTAAGACTGCGCTTGTTTTTGTCGTTGAGATTATCTTTTGCGAGGGCTTCAAGGCTGTTTTTAGCTATGTTATCTAAGTTTTCCATAGAGAGCCCCCTTTAGTCGATTACGATTTTTGAATCGGAGTCGTCAACGATCCTGACAGTACCGATCTGACGGAGAATATTAGTGATAGCGGTGTTGTAGAGACGTACACGAACAACATCGGGATTCACCTCGTATTCTTCAAGCACTCCGTAAAATTCGTATAGATCTGCATTTGCGGCGGCAGTGAAGTTTGAGTAGTTAGCCTGAGCCTCGGCAATGAGAGAAGCTGCCTGAGCCTCCGCGCCGGGGATACGGGTCTCATAGTACTGTCTTGCCTGCTCGATTCGTGTGCTTGCCTGAATATTGGTAGAGTTTACAAGCTCATACATATCGCGCACTTCCTCGGGCATACCGACACGGGTAAGCTCGAAGTGGCTGAGTGCGACGCCGATACCGTTTTCGTCAAGCTTTTTCTGTGAGAGGTCGTGGACGGATTTCGTATAGGTGTCCTTGCCTGTGGTCAGCAGGTCGTCAACGGCGTAGTTTGCCGCCACGTTTATCATAGCGTTGCTGACAACGGCGTTAATGATGTATTGCGGATCCTTAACCGAGAGCGCATACGCTACGGGATCTGAAATGGTGTATTTTACAGACGCAGAGAGGATGGCGATATTGTTGTCGCCGGTTATTACGTATCCGTTTCTGTCATAGGTCATCATTTCACCGTCGGTGTAATGAGTGTTGACGGTGAATTCCTGGATACTTCCCGTGGGTACGGTAATGACTTCGTCGATGATGTATGGGAAAGCAAAGAGGATTCCGGCGTCGTGAACCTGCTCTTCGGGCGTGTCGCCGACGATCTTACCGAAGCGCAGGATTATTGCAGATTCTCCGCTTTTGACGAATTTGATTCCCGAACAGCATATCACCAGCACAACGGCGATGATTATCACGACGAAATAGCGTGATACCGTACGCAGGATGTCTTCAAACAAAAGATTCTTTTTCATTGTACGATACCCTTTTGAGCTTCTTCAAGAAGCGCGCCGATTGCGTCAATAAGTGCCTGACGGTCGGTGTCATTCAGCTGTGTGAGAATATAGTTAAGGTCTTTTACGATGGTGGTGTCACCTTCATCCGTGAGCATATCTGCGTATTCGTTAAGAATGCTGAAGGGATAGTCATCGGTGCTGAGATAAAGAACGGTGCCCGAGTTTACGGATGCCGCAAGGGTGTCGAGGCTCTTGAGGAAGGTGAAGAGATCGAGGTTTGCGGCGTGAGCTTCTGCGTAGATCTGTGCAACTGCCTTTTCGGTCTCTGCCTTGATCTTTGCGGCTTCATTCGTTCCCTGCGCGATTATCTCTTCCGCACGGACCTCAGCTTCCGACGTGATCTGGCTTGCGGTTTTGTCGGCTTCAGCGAGGATGGTGTCGATATCGGTCTGTCTGTCCTGACGCATCTGGTCAAACACGCTCTGGAGGTTGATATCCGGGAGGCTGAGGCGGAGGATGCTGACGTCGATGATCGAGATGCCGTAGTTCTGTTCGCAATTCGCCTTGACCTTCTCAAAGATCTTCTGCTGGATCTCTTCTGTCTTGATCGTTTCCTTGTCGAGCGAGACAAGCTCGGTCAGCTCATACGTACCGAGCGTGGACTGAGTTGCGCTTCGCACCTGCTGGTCGATATATGTCTCGGTGCTTCCGTAAGCGCCGACGCTGTTGTGGAAGAGAAGGGGATCTTCGACCTGCCATACGACGTAGGAGGTGAGGATAATGTTTCTTTTATCCTTGGTTACGGTTTCCTGTGCGTTCGATTCGAGATACTGCATTCTGTTTTCATACTGAACTACGTTCTCGAAGGGCCAGGGAAGGCGGAAGTAAAGTCCGGATTCGGCAATTTCCGCACGGGGAGCTCCAAAGCGGAGAACAACAGCGCAGCTTCCCTCACGTACTTCAAATGTAAATCCGAAATACGTGATTGCAACGACCATGATCAGCGCGATGAATACCTTGAGGAAGCGCATACCGAGGCTGCTCTTCTCGCGAGGTTCGCGTGATATGGAGGCGGTTTCTTTTTCGATTGTATCTATCTTCTTTTTCATGTTTATCACCTTAGTTTTTGAATGATCCGAAAATGAGTCGTGACTGGTCGATATCGGAACTAATGATTATGAGATTTGCGTTTCCGTAAGCGTTGGTAATAGCGTTAAGATACTTATAGTATCTGTAAGCGTCCGAATATGTATTGTCTGCTGCAACGCTTGCCATGAATTCTGCAACTTCAGCCTCAGCTTCCGCTATCTTTGCAAGCTGTTCTGCTGTGGCATAGGATACTACGGAGTTGAGTTGCGTTTCGGCTTCAAGAACGCGTACGGCTGCATAGGCTTCTGCATTCATAATACGGGTTGCAGCTTCGATCTCCGCGCTTACGAGTCTCTGGTAAATATCCGCAATGCCAAGAGGCGGATGGATGCTTTCAAGCACTACGCTCACGATCTCAAGACCGGTCTGGCGTATGCTGATCTTTTCGGTAAGATCGGTCATAAAATCGGATGCGAATTTTTCGCGGTCTGTCGAAAGGAGAGTGTTGAGGTCGGTGACGATCGTCTTGTCCGCAACAAGCTCGTATGCGCTTGCCTCAAGAATTGCCTCGGGGCGCGCGCAGTTGACGAGGTATGCGTTGAGGTCACTGATTTTGTACTCGATGCAGAGGTTGATCGAGACGAGCTCTTCGCCGCCGCCGAGCAGAAGCTCGTATTCCTCAGAACCGTGTGTCTGCGTCCAGACGTTGTCTCCCGAGGTGTCGGAGCGGTATCCGATAGTCATGGTGGAAACCGCATCGGTGTTGTAGATGACGGTCTTACCGAAGGGCCAAGGGAGGGTCAGGTGCAGTCCGGGATCAAGAGCTGTGGAGCTGAGCTTACCGAAATTGTAGAGCGCGCCGTGCTGTCCCGATCCGATCTCAACGATGCCCGTCGAGACCCAAAATACAAGGAAAATGGCAAGAAGCGAAGGAATGATCAGCTTTTTGATCAGCTTTACGCTCCAGAGTCCGCGCATCGTAATGCCGGTATTGTCTTCAAGATACGAGATTATTCCGATATCGTTTCCGCTTCCGCCCGAGAAAGGTGCGGGAATTCTGATATCGGGGATGCTCGCAAGCTCGTGCCTTACCGCGCGGGCGAGGTAGGAAAGGAGCGTGAAGAGCGAGGACCAGTAGAATATGATCGCCAGGGCGATGACGAGGTATTTCTGAAGCTCGAAGATTCCAAGGAGCTTGATGAATACCGAGGGAATGATGAGGATGAGAGCGAGTCTCGCTACCGCGATTATCGATCTTACGTTGAAGGTGAGAGCCGAAGCGTATTTATCATCTGTTTCGTTGTGGAGCATCCACTTGTCAAGCACGATGTAGACAAGGAAGAGGGCGATAAGCAGAACGGCATATGCGTAATTTACGGTATAGAGCGAGGTCGCCGCCTTCAGCGAGATTCCGAAGAAGAATTGGATAGCGGCAAAGGATGCAGCTGCCGAAATGAAGGAAGCATAGCGGATGATCTTTTCGGGGTTGCTGTTCTTCTTGATCAGTTTCCAAAGGAATACGATGGGTTTAGCGATTTTTTTCAGGATTCTGCGGAATTTGCCGTCTTTGATCTCTTTTTCGGCAGAAACCGGAACTTCTGCTTTTTCTTTCTTTCTTGCCGTCGGTATCTTCAGCAAGAAGAGCGTGAAATTCACCGCGGAGGGCAGAAGAATTGTCAAGCCGAGCAGGTAGAAGGGAAGGTATTTGGTTGGTTGGTAGAGAAACAGCATTCCGATTCCCGAAGCCAGAGATACCAGGAGCGATATCAGCGGCGGGATCAGAGTGCGGATTTTATTTTTATTCATTTGATCCTCCCTGATAGTTGAAGACTTTGTTCAGATTTTTGAAGCTGAGGATGTTGTCGTTTACGGCGATGGCGTTGAATTCTTCCTCGCTTCCGCCGTAGAGCATGAGACCGAGAGACATACAATCGGTGAAATGCGATGATTTAAGCAACGGCAGAGATTTCGGTACGTAGACCACACGCATTGCCTGACAGTATTCAAAAGTATTGTTTCCGAGTTCCGTGAGACTTTGTCCGAGATAGACGTATTTGAGTCCGTAGCAATTGAGACATGCCTGGAAGCCGAGATATCTCAGAGTGTCGGGGAAAACGAGCTGGGTGATCTTTTCCGAACCCGAAAAAGCCTGCTCGCCGACGTAGACGAGAGAAAGACCGAGGTCTACCGAAGTAAGCACGGGACAGAAGGAAAGCGCCATTTCGGAGATCGAAAGCACTCCCTTGCCGAGAGTCAGTGAGTAAAGGTCTTCCTTGCCCGCAAAAGCACCGCCAAGGTGGCGTACGCTGTCGGGAAGCACGGGGGTGCGGCTTGTCCCGTTGTATGCGATCAGAACACCGTCTCCGACCGTCACAAATTCGTCTGTGAGGGAGGAGAACCAGGGTGTGTTGTCAAAGGCAAAGGGAGCGATTCTCCAGACCGAGGATGGAACGGTGACGCTCTCGAGTGCGGTGCAGTCGGAGAATGCATAGATTCCGATAGACTCGACTCCTTCGGGAATCGTGACCGAGGTAATGCCCGTCATGCCGAAGAATGCGCCTTCGCCGATCGCCGAGACCTTTCTTCCCGCAACTTCGGCGGGGATAGTGACGTCCCCGTTTACGAAAGCCTCGGTGATCATTGCGCTTCCGTCGCTCAGGACGGTGAAAACGTAACCGTTTTCGGATGCGGTTTCGGTTGTGGCACTTCTTGCGGTAAATTCAAAGCTTTCGGGCTTGAAGGACTCGACGGTATCTTTTTTACAGGAAACCGTGAGCATGGAAAGACAGAGAAGCGCGAGGATGAATGCTGTGATCCTGATCAATTTCATTTTTTCATCCTCCTTAATTCGAGAGTCCGAGGGATTCGTTGCCTTCGGCAATCGAAATATTATCCGTGTTTCCCACAAAGCTTACCTCGGTAAGCGAATCACAGGCATGGAAGGCATAAGCGTGTATTATGGAGATGCTTTTGCCGATCTTAACAGAATAGAGTTGGCGGCATCCGCGGAAGGCTTCTTCGTCGATTGATTCGATCGAGTCGCCGATGGTGACTTCAGTAAGAGAGGCACAGTCAAGAAATGCGTATTTCGGTATTTCAGAGCTTCCGTCGAATGTGACTTTAGAAAGGCTGTCGCATCCCCAGAAGACCGATTCGCCGACGTAGGTCAGAGTCTCGGGAAGTACGATATCGGAAAGAGATGTGCATCCTCTGAAAGCCTCTGTTCCGAGAGTTGCGAGAGCGTCGGGGATTTTAATATATGTAAGAGCCGAACATCCCGCAAAAGCCTGGTCGCCGATTTCGGTGACTGCGGATAAACCTTCTGCAACCGTCAAGTTCCGGCAATCCTCAAAAGTTCCGAGCGGAATGGAGGCAACCGAATTCGATAGATCTGCGGTAACAAGTGAGAGGCAACCCGAGAAGACGCGCTTGCCGAGTTTTATATTGCCCTCGGGCAGTTTGAGGTAGAGAAGCATTTCGTTGCCTTCGAAAGCCGAATCGGCGATCTCGACAACGGGCATGCCGTCGATCTCGGCGGGAATCGTCAGGAGCAGGGGAACGCTTTCCATTCCCGTGATCTTTACAGTGGAATTTTCGTATTTATCATAGATGAAGCCGTCGGCGGAAATATTGCCTTCGCTTACGACAGCGTACTCGGTGTCTGAAAAGCCGTTGCATGCCGCGAGAAGACTTGGAAGCATGAATAAGATCAATAATACCGAAGCCGCGCGGATCTTAAAGCAGTTTTTCATGGAAGTTCCTTTCTTTGACTTAAATGTGATCCTCGCCGCTGAGGTCGCCGATATCCTCTGAAAGAGGAGTGATCTTCGGTCTGACCGCGGTTCTTTTCAGCGGGTCGTAGAGGAAGTTTTTGCATTTGTAAGTCGATACCACGACTCCGCATTTGTCGCAGACCATCTTGAGTCTGTCGCCCTTGAGTACTGTTGCGTGTTCACAGCAACCGCAACACTCGAGATTTTCGTCCTCGTTGTCCTCGCGGTGTGTGTGCTTGGTGGTATGCGCCTTTTTTGATCCCGAGTTCATAAGCGCGGCATGCCTGCGGCGTTCGAGATCCTCTTTGACGATCTCCTCAGGAGACTTGAGTGCGATGAAGGTGAGAAAATACACGATAAGGAAGAGTGCGAAGATCGCGAGAACAAGAAGCTCAACTCCCGATTCGAGGATATGATCGGGGATGAAATCAAGATCGAGGAAGGGCAGAGCTTCTTTTATGTAGAATACACCGCCGTCCTTGCGTACCGCATCGGATGCGGCGTAATCAACGTATCTTGTCCATGCACTGTAGGTGACTGAGAGATCTGCGGCAAAGAAGATCAGCGAGAAGACTGAATTTAGGATAGCTCCGCTCTTTTTGAAGAGCCCCGCACCGCAGATCATGGCTGTCAGATTCAGACAGAAGATGCCGAGCGTTACCGCGCAAAGAAATCCGATCACGGGCGGGTAAGGGATCCCGAGAGAGGAGAGCAGATCTGTCATGATACTTCCCGTGTCGCTGAAAAAGACGACGATAAGAATGACGAATATCGGGATGATCAGGAAAAATCCGAGCATCTTGCGCGGAAGTCTTGCGCGTCTGAGACAGACAAAAGTTGCAATTGCCGCAACGAGAGGGAAGAATAAAGCCGAAAGCAGAGTCCATAAAGGGTAGCTCATCAGCGAAAAAAGATTAAAGCCCATAGTTATATCTCCGTAAAACCCGAAAAAGCGGGGGATTTTGACATATATAGTCATATTATATTATATCAAATATTACGGCGTCTGTCAAGATTTTTGATTAAGTAAATAAATAGAGATATAATAAAAATTATATTTACCGCGGATATGAAAGCGGTTGGGTATAGCGATATGAGCGATACGGCATCGTCTGCTGTCGGTGCGGAGGGGATGAGTTGGGGAAATATCTTCAAGCAGACAGCCGTGACCGCGGCGCATACGGCTGATGAAATGATCTTGGAAGTAAGATAAAAACGCATGGATATGCTTCCGCTTTTCGTGCGCGAGATCGAGAAGATCTGACAGAAAACAGACAGTCCGGACCATCCCGCCGCGGCGGATACAATGATGAGTCCGAGCTCTCTTTCGGCGAGAGACGAGCATGCCGCCGCGCCTGAAGCAAGCTCGAAGAATGAAAATACTGCTGCTTTGAGTGTCGGTGAGGTCCCTTCAAAAAATGGTGTGAGTCCGCCGATGACGGCGCTGAAAAAGGCAACGTAAGCGCAGACCTTTATGACCGCCCCTGCCGCAGATGCCACCGATTCGGTAAATACCGAAAAGATCGGTTCTGTCTTGTTGTTTTCAATATGATAAGACGGCAGAAAAGACGGTCTCTTGATCATGCCGATTATCATTGTTACGGCAAAAATGTTAAGGTATAAAAATAATCCTATATCGCGGCTCCCGAAAAGCTTTTCGCCGACGGCAAAAATGATAAATGGGGGAGGGGGGAGGTTGCATATTCCCATAAGTCTTTCGGTTTCGCTTTTTGAGATTGCACCTTTATCGTAAAGGTCTGCGGCGGTCTTCGCACCTACGGGAAAACCGCATAGAATACCGAGG
>JAZSMP010000106.1:0-6610 GCA_045535915.1 Eubacteriales bacterium
GGCACTCCCGCCCGTCGAGATCATCCCGAAATGCGGGTTCTACGATTACAAAAACAAATATCAGAGCGGACTGACAGAAGAGATCTGCCCCGCGCGTCTGACCGATGAAGAAAACGCCCGACTCGCTGACGCCGCGCTTGCCGCATTTTCCGCGCTCCGCATGGAAATGTACGGCAGAGCAGACTTCATCCTCGGTGCGGACGGCGAATTCTACTGTCTTGAGGTCAACGCCCTCCCCGGAATGACCCCCACCTCGCTTCTCCCCCAGGAAGCCGCCGCCGTCGGAATTGACTACGACGCACTCTGCGAGCTGCTTGTCAAACTTGCATATAATAAGGAGTAAAAAAAATGCTGTACTCAAAGGAAGTAGATCAGAGCGGACTTGTCCGCTACGGAATTCTCGGTCTCGGAATCGGAATGGCACACGTCGGTGCCGCCGCGGCATCGGACAAATGCGTTCTCTGCGCAGTTGCCGATCTCGACGAGACCCGCCGCGCAAATTTCAACGCCGAATACCCCGATGTCCCCGCTTACAACACTCTTAAAGAAATGCTCGCCGCCGAAAACCTCGATGCGGTAAGCATCTGTCTGCCCACGGGCATGCACGCCGATTATGCCGTCCGCGCTATGGAAGCAGGCGTTCACGTCCTCGTTGAAAAGCCGATAGACGTAACCGTCGAAAAGGCTCTCCCCGTTATCGAAGCGGCAAAGAAGACGGGCAAAAAATGCGGTGTCGTCTTCCAGAACAGATATAATTTCGGACTTGATCCCGTATATGAAGCACTCGCGGACGGCACACTCGGCAAGATCTACCTCGGCACCTTTGCCGTCAAGTGGCACCGCGACGACGCATATTACGCCGCAAACGGCGGCTGGCGCGGCACTTGGGAAATGGACGGCGGCGGTTCTTTGATGAATCAGTCGATACATACCGTCGACCTCATGCTCCGCCTTATGGGCAAGCCGAAGTCGATCACCTCTCAGATGCGTCTCTGCGGACACGATATCGAAAGTGAAGACCTTACAGTATCTACCCTCACCTTCGAGTCGGGCGCAGTAGCCACCTTCACAAGCACGACCTGCGCGTACCCCGGCATCTGCACCGAAATTTCGCTCACCTGCGAGAACGGTTACGTTGCCCTCGATGCCGACAAGCTCACCCTCTGGAAGCTCCGCGGTGCTACTCCCGAGGAGGAAGCCGAAAAGCTTGCGCGCTACTCGGTCGGTAACCGCAAGGCACAAAAGCTCTGCCGCGGCAGACTCTTCGGGCACAAGAGAGTCATCGACGATTTCTGCTCCGCGATCCTCGAGGACCGCGATCCCGCAGTAAGTGCCGAGGAAGGTCTGCTCCCTCTCCGCGTCATCTGCGCCGCATATGAGTCCGCAAAGAGCGGAAAAACAATATTTTTTGACTGATTTTCCGATTTTTTTCGCGCAAACTATTGCAATCGTCTAAAAAAAGTTTTATAATATTACATTATATTATATTTCCCGGAGGTGCCAAGAATGGATTCCAATGTCAGACCCGATTCTATGGAAAGAATCACAAATTTCGAACTCGCAAACAAATTTATTGACGAACAGGTCGCTCTCGTCAGAGAACAGGTTGGGGACAAGAAGGTCCTCCTTGCACTTTCGGGCGGTGTTGACAGCTCGGTCGTTGCCGCGCTCCTTATCAAGGCTATCGGCAAACAGCTCGTCTGCGTTCACGTAAACCACGGACTTATGCGTAAGGGCGAAAGCGAAGCCGTTATCGAAATGTTCGGTAAAACGCTTGAAGCAAATCTCGTTTATATCGACGCTACCGACCGCTATCTTGATCTGCTCGCGGGTGTATCCGATCCCGAAACCAAGAGAAAGATCATCGGTAAGGAATTTATTGAAATTTTCGCAGAGGAAGCAAGAAAGCTTGAGGGCATCTCCTTCCTCGGTCAGGGTACGATCTACCCCGATATCCTCGAGTCCGTCAAGCAGGCTGAGGGCAAGAAGGCAGTCAAGTCGCACCACAATGTCGGCGGACTTCCCGAGGACCTCAAGTTCGAGCTCGTCGAACCCATCAAGCTTCTCTTCAAGGATGAGGTAAGAGTCGTCGGCGAAGCACTCGGACTTCCCCACGCGATGGTCTACCGTCAGCCCTTCCCCGGACCCGGACTCGGCGTTCGCTGTCTCGGCGCGATCACCCGCGACCGTCTCCACGCACTCCGCGAGGCAGACGCGATCCTTCGCGAGGAGTTCGACATCTGCGGACTTGCCGAGAAGGTATGGCAGTATTTCGTTATCATACCCGATGTCAAGTCGGTCGGCGTAAAGGACGAAAGCCGCTACGAAGGCTGGCCCGCGATCATCCGCGCCGTCAATACCAAGGACGCAATGACCGCAACCGTCGAGGAGATCCCCTACGCGGTGCTCCATAAGATCGTAAACCGCATCACAAGCGAAGTCGAAGGCATCAACCGCGTACTTTATGACCTCTCGCCGAAGCCTACAGGCACGATCGAGTGGGAATAATCTATTAAAAATTTAAAGTGGCTTGAAATCCTTGTTTCAAGCCACTTTTTGCAAAATTGCGGTTTTGCGTGACAGCACTTTTGACAACACTTTGACATTGTAATGGTGATAACCGATAGAAAACGAAGCAAAAACATAATTGAACACGCACGAAAATCACCCAATGCAAGCTATATGAAATATATACTTACGAGTGGGAATTATGACAACGATACCCGAACCCCCTTATATATCAAGGGTTCAGGGGTTCAATGTTGTCCGAACAATATTTTAAAAAAAATCAAGAAATAATCTTTTTTGGAGATCTGTAATGCTGGAAACCGGAAAAATAATTGAAATAGTAAAGAGACTTGAACCCAAGCTGATCGAGGAACGCAGAAAGCTGCATATAAATGCCGAGCTTTCCTGTGTCGAGTATGAGACCGCTTCCTACATTGTATCAGAAATGACTCTGCTTGGGCTTGATCCGATTTGGGTGAGAGAACCTGTCTCTGCATACTTTTTGTTTGACACGGGAAAAAAGGGAAAGACAGTAGCTTTTCGCGCAGATATGGATGCTTTGGCTATTTGTGAGGATGAATATAATCTGAATCAAAAAAAGCTTGCCGTATCTAAAAACCAAGGTGTATGTCACGCTTGCGGACACGATGGTCACACGGCAATGCTGCTGACAATAGCCCGCGCTATCGTAGAGTGTAAGGAAGATTTGTGCGGAAGGTTTATTTTCTTCTTTGAGTCAGGCGAAGAAAAGGGCGCGATGCGCGACACATCAACTCCTTTTGTAAATATATTGAAGGAGATAAAGCCGGATGTGATTTGGGGAATGCATCTGTGCAGTTTTGTAGATTGCGGAAAAATATCGGTGCAGGCAGGAGCAAGAATGGCAACGTCAGGCCGTTTTGAAATAGAGATCAAGGGGCGCGGAGGTCACGGTTCCACTCCGCACTTGGCGATCAATCCATTGAATGCTGCTGTTGAAATTGCATCCGAGATACAAAAAACTATCTCGCAAAGACTTCCTGCGGATGAGGTAGCTACCATAGCGGTAACAGGTATTCAAGGCGGTTCGGCATGGAATATCATTCCCGATACCTGTATGCTTACGGGAACCTTCCGTTGTTGTTCGCAAGGCTTCTATGACCTGATAACAGATAAAATAATCGCTATTGTTGAAGCTTCTTGTAAGGAGGTGGGATGCACGTATTCCTATATTCACAGACCGGGAAGCGATGAGTTCAAGCCGGTTGTAAATGATGCGGCTATCTCAGAGATTGCAGAAAGAGCCCTTGATAAGATCTTGCCCTGCGCTCGAGCATCCGTGCCTGTTTGGATGGCGTCGGAGTCTTTTGGAAAGTATCAAAAGATCATTCCGGGCGTATTTGCGTTTGTGGGTGTAAGAAACGAGGAGCTTGGAAGCGGCGCTGATCATCATAATGCGAAATTCGATATAGATGAAAGAGCGCTGGCTCTTGGCGTTTCCGCGACTCTGCAATTTGTTTCAGACTTCGTATGCTCCGATTGAATTTATGAAAACAATGACTGAAAATACAAACAAGATGCTTGTGAAAACGGGCACGGAGGCAATGTAGAGTTGAAAAAGCTCGTTGCCGAAAAAGGTTTCGATTACATAAAGCAGAATTTTCAATATTCGATATTAGAAAATTACAATGCAAGAGTTGATGATCACGTGATTTTAGATCGAGAGTCTTGGTGGAAGGAAACCCTACAAAGCAGAACTTTCGGTTATAACGATAATTAAACAATTTGACAATAAACTGAATCTTTCTTTTGCAAACCTCTTGTATTTATTCCACTTTTATGGTATAATAAAGCGAACAGAGAAAGTGTGTTTTTCGGGTGGTATCGGTGATACCATTTTGATACCGTTTTTTCGTGGACTCCATAGACGAGGCGGAAAATAGCGGTCAGATCCCCCGAAAAACCGCGCGAAAAGACCTAAATTCACTCAATATAATGCTAATTTAAGCGAGTGGGAATAAAACTAACACTATTTATAAAACAACGGCAGGAATGCAGATCCTGCCGTTGTTTTTATTCACTTTTTTCGATTACATTGTCTTCAGTATCTCGTCAAGATTACGTTTTCCATACACGATACGAATAATAGTTATGATTTTTTCATCGCTCTGTACCTTGTAATAGATAATATAATTATCGACCAAAAGCTTACGGACCGATTTATCCGTCAAATATTCGTTTTCAACAGGAGAACCGGAATCAGGGAACAACCTCACAACGTCAATTTTTCAAATATTTTCCTGCCAAGATTTTGTGCGCCAATAGGATTGGCTAAATCATTCGATATGTAACGCAGGATATCGTCAAAATCCTGCTCTGCTTTTTCGGTAAAGCGATACGAATACTTACACTCCATACTTTTCCGCCATCCTTGCTCTTACAGAGTCACCGTCCACGGTCTTGCCGTTTTCGAGATCGGAAAGTCCTTCATTTACAAGCTTGGCTTCATGTATCTTGCCCATCAGTTTTTCATAATATTCTATATCCATAACAACAAGTCTGCCGTATCCATTTTTGGTAACGAACACAGGACCGCCCGCCTCGGCACAACGGCGTTCAATTTCAACGGTATCTTTAAGATCGCGCATAGGAATAATCGTCATAATATAATACCCCCTATAAAATATATGCTTCTGTGTCTAAATTATACACTAAATTAAGCCACATGTCAATGGCTTTTTGAAATTTTATACTAAGTTTTTTAATTGACACGCGGCACCTTTTTCTTTGTATTCAAACTTTTTTAGAAAAAATATGTTATAATTATAAAAAAGTTTTCCTTAATGAGTGGTGCAAGTGTCATTTTTTTCGTTTATTATGGTGAAAGGCCTTTACATTACTTGGAAGGAGTGTGAAAAATGGAAGATAAGCAGATAGTCGAATTGTATTGGGCGCGCTCCGAAGCTGCTATATCGGAGACCGAAAAGAAATACGGGCGGTATTGCCATTATATCGCGTATCAAATTCTTTTGAGCGACGAGGACGCAAAGGAAGTTGTCAACGACACGTATCTGAAATTGTGGAATACGATTCCTCCGCATCGTCCCGATCCGCTCAAACCATACGTCGGCACACTCTGCCGTCAGCTTGCGCTTGACACTTACAAAGCGCAAAACGCGCAAAAACGGGGCGGGCAAGTGGCTCTTGTACTTGACGAATTATCCGACTGCATTCCTGATACCGACAGCGGTGAGGATATCGGCGAGAGTGTTGCGCTTTCCGATGTGCTGACCCACTTTATCCGTTCTTTGCCGGAGAAGACGCGGAAGATTTTCGTCCGTCGATATTTCTATATGAGTTCCGTTGCAGAGATCGCAAAAGATTTTTCTATGAAAGAAAGCAACGTAACTATGCACTTGCTTCGCACCCGAAAGAAGTTAGAGCAATTTTTGAAAAAGGAGGGTTTTGACCTATGACAAATACGAATTTACTTCAAGCTATGGGGCACATCGACCCTAAACTGATCACAGACGCGGCACCCGATACTGTCCCGAAGAAATCTGCACGCAACATATTGGGGAAATGGGCGACGATCGCGGCAGCCTTCTGCTTGATAGCCGCCGTCGTAATAGTCGGATTTCTTAAAAATGACGCCAGCGACAATCCGGGTATAGGTACTGTCGGCTTACTGGAAAACGATACTTCAGATAACGATTCACATATGTTTGTGGCGTGGGAGAAAGTCTGCCTCGTGGGAGACGTATACAATGGCAAAAATGCCGCTATCACGCACAAAGGCTTTGATAAAACATCCATTACTCTTTATATTGAAAAGACGGACAACGATCCGATCCGGCTTTTATTCCGAGGCTTCAATGACGGAGAAATGCAAGCGGTATTCAGCGTTGATGAGGACTTGATCTTCACCGTAAACGGCGAAAGCGCTCCGGGTATCCCGACCGAACCCGGCAAATATGAGGTAAAGATCGATTACAGCGCATTTATATCAAAATGCGATAAGACCGACACATTTTTGCACTATTATGACAGCACGACTCACGTTTGGTTCACTTTGGACGGAGAAGGCATCAAGGTGGCAGGAATTGAGGACATCTCTGATTGG
>JAZSMP010000387.1:0-3571 GCA_045535915.1 Eubacteriales bacterium
CGAGGGCTAAAATGGTTGATAAAAACTTTTTCATCGTTTTACCGTCCTTTCGTAACTAAAGTTAATGGGTTTCTCTCTTTTTGCGGGGTATCAATGCGATCACAGACATAACGAGTGCCATTCCGCCGAGGCAGATGGCGATCGCATCAAACGCATTGTCACCGGTTGAGGGCGCTTCGCCGACGGTGTATTCAAATCCGTCAGCGGACGCGAGCATATCAACAAAAGGCGAATCAGCGAGGAACCAACACCTGTTTCCCTTTTCAAATCTACACTCCACCGAAATCGGAATCACGCTCTCCCCGTCCTTAAGACCGCAATAGATCCTCGCCGTTGCCGTCTTATCCGTTGATTCGATTATTTCGATCACGGCAGTTTCGGGGTCGCAGACATATGAAAGATCCTCATCTGCATTGAAATACGCCAGATATTCGATCCCATTTTCTTTAATGTACATATCGAAGTTGTTATCGGTATAAGCCTTGGAATTAAGTTTTTCCATCACCTGATCTGTGCAGAAGTCACCGTAATCATATACGCTGAAGCCATAACCGTATCCGTTTACACTAATATCCTTCGGAATATACTCCATTTTTCGAACGCTTCCATCAGGGAGTGAAATTTCCTTGAATATTGAAGCATACTTATCGTTCTGCGGAAAAACCGTTTGCGCGCCTTTTATCATAGAAATATATTTATATATGAATTTCGGCTGTCCGACGGCGAATCTCAGCACTTCTCTCACATCGGGAATCAGAATTCCACCGCCCGAAGGATTCGGCGCATCGGGATTCTTCGCGCGGTAATCTTCAAGATACAACGCTTCGGTTGCCAATGCCAAACTGTATTCAGAATCGGCGATTCTCCAACCGTCGGCGGTATTTTCAAATCGACACTCAACAATATCATAAGTATATGCGCGAGGACCGTCTACGTAAAAGAATTTTACATGTACGTTGGCTTTTGCCGTTTTTGAATCTCCCGATACTATATCAATTTCAACGTTTTCCGCATCAGGAAACAGATTCACACCGCGATAACTGAGGTGGCTTGTGTCAGCATATAAAACACCTTCTTCATCTCTGTAAAAGAAGGATTGCAATTCATCCCACATTCCGTCACTCGGAAGCGCTCTGTACGTCCACTTGTAAGCATAAGCCTTCGGAGCAATCTCTTTGGTATAGATCGTCTCAACGTATTCGCACATTTTCTCATACGAGCCGCCGGGAAGATTTTCTTCTTTGACCTGCCAATAATGCTCTTTTTCCCAAACGTTCTCGCCATACACAAGCTCAATCTCTTTTGATCTTTCAAGAATATCAGCCCTTCCAGCTCTAACGTTAATGCAGAAATCATACGCCTTTACTATCAGTTCCTTCGCTTCGCTCTCGCTGATAGTTTCCGACTTCGCCGCAGACGTCGGCGCCGTTGCCGAAAAGGCGGCAAAGCAGACTGTGAGCGCCAAAATGATTGATAAAATCTTTTTCATTGTTTCACCGTCCTTTCATAACTAAAGTTAAAGTGTTTCTCTCTTTTTGCGGGGTATCAATGCAAGTACAGACATCACGAGTGCCATTCCGCCGAGGCAGACGGCAATGGTGTCGAACGCATTGTCGCCGGTTGCGGGTGCTTCTCCGACGGTGTATTCAAATCGGTCGGCAGAGGTGATCATATCGATGAAGGGAGACTCAGCAACGTACCACCGACCGTAAGCGTAAGGCTTCTCTAATTTACATTCAACGTATATAGGAATCCTCTTACCGTCCTTGATAAGCTCGCAGTAAACGTGCGCGGTCGCTTCTTTGTCGGTAGATTCAACGACCTTTACAACAGCGGTTTCGGGATCGTAAGAGAAATTAACACTATCGGGTACAGCAACGTAGTCTACTCTGCCTTCGGTGATCCTTCTTTCAAAATCACGATCGGCATATGCGCGGTCAAAAAGCTTATAAGTTGATTCCGTTACACAGAATTCCAAATACTCTTCGTATCCACCGTAGGAACTAAACATATTGTCCGATGCTTTAACATACTGCATAGTTTTCTTTTCACCGCTGTCGGAAACTATCTCTTTTAAGATAGAAACAAATTCCTTGCCATTCTTCTGAGCATATTCGTAATAATCCTGCTTGTAACTATTCATGCCGGAAATTGCGTACATAATCTCATCAACGGTATATTTTGCTTCGGCGGCAGCAAGCTTCAAAGCATCGTCGCGCACTTTCTCGGGATTCTCTTCTCTGTAATCGTAGAGATAATTTTGATCGTTTGCAAAAAGAATACTGAATTCCGATTCCGCAATTCTCCAGCCGTCCGGAGTATTCACAAACTTACATTCAACAGGGAAATAGTAATCCGGTCTTGGTCCATCACCCCAATATGAATCAATTGTAATTATTGCGCTTGCTTCCGACGAGTCTCCGCGAATACCCGATATAAAATCGGGAACCTCCGGGTCTAAACCGATATAGCAATATTCAAGAAAAAAACAAGCAAATACTTTTCCGTTTTCATCCACATAAAAATTCGGGAACTCGATCAGGCGCCAATCCGATCCGTCTTTAATGGGGTATTCAACAACATTGTAAGCTTTTGAAGCTATACCCGCCTCATAAGTCTCATTTGCAAGCTCACATACCGCCGCATACGATCCGCCCGGAAGCGCAGATTCGAGGACAGGACGATACGTAACATCAATATTATACTCGGGCAAATGTACCGTTCGTCTTTCATCGGACTCGTGGTCAAAATATTTCTGATCATAGTAACCGTATCTGACCATCATAAGATCACGAGCTTTTACTACCAGCTCTTTTACTTCATTCTCGCTGATCGTTTCACTCTTTGCTGAAGCTGTTGGCGCCGTTGCCGAAAAGGCGGCAAAGCAGAAGGTGAGCGCCAAAATAATAGATAAAAACTTTTTCATCGTTTTACCGTCCTTTCATAACTAAAGTTAAAGTGTTTCTCTCTTTTTGCGAGGTATCAATGCGATCACAGACATAACGAGTGCCATTCCGCCGAGACAGATGGCGATCGTGTCGAACGCATTGTCGCCGGTTGCGGGTGCTTCTCCGACGGTGTATTCAAATCGGTCGGCAGAGGTCAGCATATCGACGAAGGGAGACTCTGCTACATCCCACTGTGAATACAGTCTCTCGAATTTACATTCAACGTATATTGGGATTTTCTTTCCGTCCTTGATAAGCTCACAGTAAACACGCGCGGTTGCGATCTTGTCGTTAGATTCGATAACCTTTACCACAGCGGTTTCGGCGTCATAAACGAAATTGACTTGATCAGGTGAGGCAACATAGTCGTCACTCCCCTCGGTGATTTTTCTTTCAAAATCGCGATCGGCATATGCGCGGTCAAAATACTTGTAAGTTGATTCCGTCACCAAGCAACTCAATGCCTCTTCGCTTTCGCCATAGTCGATCACCTTGCCGGTTCCGATCAACTTATAGTACTTCATACTTTTCTTTTCGCCGCCGTCATTGATCTTTTCCTTGGTTATTACGCTTACTTCAAGGTTGTTCCTTTGCGCATATTCAAGATAATCTTCATCATAACT
>JAZSMP010000202.1:0-2271 GCA_045535915.1 Eubacteriales bacterium
TATAAAATGGAACGTACCGTCTGCTTATTACGTTATCAACAATGACCGCCTCGTTCGGACATCGGACGGCAAAATAATCGCGCCCGCGGCATATTATCCGCCCCACAAAAGCGAATACGGCATATACAATCCCGCCATCACGGTACTGCTCATCTCGGATGATGACGGTGCATCCTTCCGTATGCATCCATCCGCGCGTCTTGTGACAGGTGACGTGGTCAACCGCAAACGCGGAATGCAGGAGCCCGGCATTATTGAGCTTTCAAAGGGCATTTTCAGGATATGGATGAGAACGGGCGCGGGTTATCAATACCACAGCTTCTCATTTGATAATCTCGGAAGCTTCACATCCCCCGAGCCGAGCGAATTTACCTCTCCCGATTCACCGATGCAGATCACAAGATACGATGAAAATACGCTCTATGCCGTCTATAACCCAATTCCCAATTACAACGGCAGACAATACCCAAGATGGAGCGCGGGAAGAACGCCGTTTGTTGTCCGCAAGAGTACCGATAACGGCCAAACCTTTGGTGAGCTGAACGTCATCGAGGATGGAGGTGACCGCGGATTTTGCTACCCCGCAGTATTCTTCACAGCGGACGGCTCAATGCTTTGCGCATATTGCCGAGGAGGCGAAGAGGACGAGGTATGCCTCGCCCGCCTCGGGATCGCAAAATTCGCGCTTAATGAGATCATATAAATTTGAAAGGTGGTATAACAATGAAAAACCTGCTGAATGCTGAATTCAAGCGAAAATTTTCGCTTTCTATGTACAAAAATCTCAAGCTCAAGCTTGGGGAAATGTCCTTTTACAAGGACTTTGTAACCGACACGCGCGGCGATCTTTATCCTGTTTTGTCAAAATCGGATGATTGCGTCGAATACGTTGAATCAAACCGCTACGATGTGCGCAAGGGCTCGGTTTGCCGTCTTATCGGGCAGTTTTTTCCTTTTGCAACATACGAATTAAGTGCTATAGTCAAAGAAGGCGGAGCGGGTTTCCGCTTCATTCTCCCGAGCGCCGATGTGCAAATTACTGTGTCAGCCGGAAAGCTCCGATACATTTGCGACGATCATATCGAAGAGCTTGACTTCTGCGAGAAAGAATTCACAATGATCGTAAGCTGCCGGCCGAGAGCTTTTGACGTTTATTTCAAGAAAAACGGCAAGGCGGAGTTTTACATCACCTTCACCGAGGAAACCTTCAAAAATTCCAAAGACTACTCCGAGTTTTCGGACGGAAAGGTTGCTTTGGCAGTATACGGAGAGGTCGAGGTAAAAGAGGTCAGCTTCTATATCGACAACGGTACTTCCATTGCGGATATGCGTCCGGTGCGTTACGAAAACGGCGAGGTAATGGTCGAGGGCGGCAAGGTTTACATCACGGCTTCGATCCGTATGCAGGCGGGCTCATTTCAGGGAATCTTCTCGTGGATCCCGGGAACTGCGGAATTCGAGCTGACGGGCGCACTCTTTTACGATTGCGGAGACGGGCTCTGGTGCGGCGACGTTGCCGCATCAATGCTGTGGCACCGCGAGAAAAAGCTTTGGTACCTATGGGTCTGTTCCTTCTCGCACGGGCATATTCTCGCGCATTCGAGCTTTGAGGGTGACGTACGCTTCGGCGTGAACGTTATCGACGTTGAACTGATGAAAACAGCCGATGCCGACACACCGATCGATGCATTCCTCACCTTCCCCGGCGACGAGGATCCCGATTTCTTCTACGACGCAGAAAATTCGCGTTGGCTTATGGCAATATGCCGTCTCGATCCCGAAAGCAAAAAATACCGTTACGTCTTTTTTGAATCCGAAAAGCCATTTGAAGGTTATCGTTACATCGGCAAGGGATATAACGGCGCGGAGACGGGCGGATCGTTCGTTAAAGTAAACGGGGAGCAGTATTTCCTTTGCGGAAACGATTTTCACGCGATCTCCGACTACCGCATTTACGGCAAGCACGGAATGAGCACGCCGAATTTCGACTATCCCGACGGCGGTTTCCGCGGCTGGGGCACGCTGATGCCTATCAGAATTGGAAGCCGCACGCGTTACTTCTGGCTGACCTTTGACCGCCACCGTGGCAGCGACTACAACTGGAGCTACGGAAATCTCTATTGCTTTGAGGCAAAATAAACATATTAACTGCATTTTTCAGCACGCCCAAAACTCGGGCGTGCTTTTTTCGATTTCTTCTTGACTGTCATCTGTTTTTGTGATACAATAAAAGAAAAACGGGAGGTAAGTCATGTATTCGATTATTCACAT
>JAZSMP010000046.1:0-2229 GCA_045535915.1 Eubacteriales bacterium
ATGATTTTGGCGGCGGCGATAAGCGCGCGATCCTCAACTGTAAAACGCAGTTTTACAGTTGGTTATTTAATAAGGAGCATATCGAAGTTCTCAAGCGCGAAGACGAGTTCCTTGAGGAATTTCGCCGCGGGTGCGCCGTCGAGTGCTCTGTGGTCGAAGGTGAGAGAAAGTCCCATTGCGGGATAGGTAACATCGCAACCGTCAACCTCCTTGATTCTGCGGGTGATGGTGTCAACACCGAGAATACCGGTCTGGGGAGGATTGATAACGGGAGTGAAGGACTCGATTCCGAGGGAGCCGAGATTGGTTACGGTGAAGGAACCGTTCTTCAGCTTATCGGGAGCGATAGTGCCCTTCTGAGCCTCGCCGATGAGTGCCTTAGCCTGAGCTGAGAGCTCGTTGAGGGAAAGCTTCTCTGCGTGAGCGAGGGTGGGAACGAGAAGTCCGCGGTCTGTGTCAACGGCGATACCAAGGTTAACGGTATTGAAGAATCTCATGGTGTCGTCGAGGTAGTTCGCGTTGAGGCTTCTGTGGTTAAGTATAACTCTCGAAACGGCAAAGAGGACCATATCGTTGAGAGTGATATTGCCGTATCCGAACTTCTCTGCGTTTGCCTTGAGGCTTTCGCGGAGAGCGAGGATCTTGGTTGCGTCGAAGGAGGTGTTGAGGGTAAGCTGTGCCATAGTGGACAGAGAGGTATGCATCGCCTTTGCGATAACCTTTCTGATGTTGGGAAGCTTTTCGTCAACGTAATCAGCCTCGATAGCGGGAGCTTCAACAACTGCGGGCTTGTTCTCTGCCGCGAGACGGACGTCGCTTGCCTTGATGAACTCGCCGTTTGCGGGAGCAACCGATGCAAGGTCAACTCCGAGCTCGGAAGCAAGCTTCTTTGCGTTGGGCATAGCCTTTACGTCACCCGATACCTTTGCCGCGGGAGCAACAGGTGCAACGGGAGCGGGAGCTGCTGCGGGAGCCTGTCCGGGGATGATGGGAGCGAAATCGTCCTCATCGTCGTCAGCGGATGCCGCTGCGGGAGCTGCTGCGGGCGCGGGAGCGGGAGCTCCCGCAGAAGAACCGTTCTTTGCCGCCTCGAGATCCTTTTCGTCACCGATAGCGAGAAGAGCGGTACCTGCATCTACCTTATCGAATGCCTTGACGAAGATCTCAGTTACGAGACCCTTAGCAAAGCTTTCGATGGGGAGAACCGTCTTGTCGGTCTCTACCTCAAGAAGAACGTCGCCCTTCTTTACGCTGTCGCCGACCTTGACAAGTATTTTTGTAACTGTAGCCTCGTCGGTCGTCTGACCGGCGGCGGGCATAACTACTTTCTTTACCATTCCGATATCTCCTTATGCACGTGCAAGCTTTCTTGCAGCTTCGATGATATCGTCCTTGGAGGGGATAACGAAGTTTTCGAGCTCGGGGGAGAAGGGTACGGGAGTATCCTTAGCCGCAATACGAACGATGGGAGCATCAAGGAGGAAGATCTCGTTCTCTGCGAAGTAGGATGCGACCTGTGCGCCCCAACCGCAGTTGTAGTTATCCTCATGGACGATCATGAGCTTACCGGTCTTTCTTACCGACTCAACAACGGTCTCATAGTCGAAGGGAAGGAGCGAGCGGGGATCGATGATCTCGCAGGAGATGCCTTCCTTTTCAAGCTCTGCTGCTGCTTCCTGTGCCTTGTAATTCATAAGAAGGTTTGCAACGATGGTAACGTCGGTACCCTCGCGGCGGATAGCCGCCTTACCGAAGGGAACGGTGTAATCGCCGTCCGGAACTTCGCCTGCGGAGTTGATCGCGCCGACTTCCTTACGCTTGCTTCCGTAGAGAAGCTTATGTTCAAATACGATAACGGGGTTGTTGTCGCGGATAGCCTGCTTCATCATACCCTTTGCGTCGTATGCTGTGGAAGGGCAGATTACCTTGAGGCCGGGAACGTGTGCGAAGAAGGTCTCGGGGCTCTGCGCGTGCTGTGCGCCGCGGTTGGTCGCGCCCGAGGGGCAACGCATTACCATGGGAACGCTGAGCTGACCGCCCGACATATATCTCATCTTAGCCGCCTGGTTTACGAGCTGGTCCATCATACAGAAGAGGAAGTCGCAGTACTGAAGGTCTGCAACGGGTCTCATTCCGTACATAGCCGAACCGACGCAAACGCCGGAGATCATGATCTCGGAAATGGGTGTGTTGATGCAACGGCCGTCCTTGATCTCGCCGCCGATATTT
>JAZSMP010000248.1:0-4389 GCA_045535915.1 Eubacteriales bacterium
CGCACGCGGAATGACTATAGAGTGTTCGTGCTTTCTTCGGGCTTATACAGAAAACTTCGCGCCCTCCCTCCTCAGAGTTCGGAACTTTCTCCTTCACCTTTTGATGAAAAAGCAGCCCGACGTAATGCCGTCGGGCTGAGATATGATTATTCTGTCAAACATAGAAGATAAGATAACGAACAGTCCTAAAAATCGTACTATTCTTTTATTCATTTTCATGATGAAACCTCCTTATTTTTTGTTTACAATTTCTATTATTACATAATTTATATCATTATGCTGCTGAAATTCAGGTGCATACCAAGCATGTAAATCAGAATTATACAACATATCCCATCTAACCGAATCGCTGTTTGTCAAATAATACCCTTCACTAACATACAATTCGCCGTGCTCTGTATATTCGACTGTACCTTTTTTAAGGTATTCATATTCACCTTGAAAATCAATTACATCGTTTTGGCAATTGAATAACTTTAAATTAAACGTATCTCCGTTATATACTATTTCGTAAAGATAAATTGATTTCCCGTTAACAGTGTAATATTTTGCAAGCAGAACAGTTGCCGGTTCACCATCTTGAGTTTTAATTAAAAAGTTATCCAAAAGGTCTTTCCCTGCTTTCAAATCTCCAAGGTAGCCGGGACCTTTTACAATCCACCCGCCTTTCAGCACGTCCGCGTATATCTCCTCCGCAGACATATCGGCGTAGCGTTCAAGTGCTTTGTCGAAGTCGATGACCTCCGCTTCGGTAATCTCGGCTTCGGTTTCAAGAGTCTGTGTTTCTTCCAAAGTCGGCATTTCAAGCTCCGATGTCCCCGCTCCTGCGTTGCCTTCCCAGATCCCGGTGCCGAATCTCTGCACCGCGTAGTTAAGGACCGGGATGGACGCGGAAAGCAAGAGCAGGCACGCGGCAAAGGCAGTAAACTGTTTCCAATGCTTGAAGGGCGACGGCTTTTTGTATTCGCCGTGAACTTCTTTCTCTACGGGATTTTTCAGTCCAGCGAGGACTCCGAGGACGATATCCTCGTCAATATACTCGATAGCCTCGAGCAGGCGTCTGTTTTCGGGTTTTATATTGCTTCTCATACTATAATTCCTCTCTTTCCGAGCTCTTGTGCAATTTTCTTGCGGGTTCTGTGGAGTGAGACCTTTACGCGGTTCTCTCCGAAATTCATCTGATGCATTATCTGCTCTATGCTCATTCCGAGCCAATAGCGCAGAACGAAGATCTTTTTGTCTGCCTCCGGGATCGTTTCGAGCACGCGGCTGATGATCTCGCCCGCGCGCTTCGCTTCAAAATCCGAGGCGAGGTCGGTGCCGTCGTCAAGCAAGGATAAAAACTCGTCGCCGACGATCTGAACCCGTCCGCCGCGCTTCCAGGCGTTCGCCTCGCGGCTGATGTCGCGTGCACGGTTGCGGACCGATCTTGTTATGTACGCCTTGAGATCCTTCGGCTCCTCGGGCGGGATCGCATTCCAGAGAGCAAGCATTACGTCATTTACGCATTCCTCAACGTCCTCGCGCTGAGAGAGGATGTTTGCCGCGATCGTTCGGCAAATAGCCCCGTATTTTTCCTGCGTTTTCTTTATCGCCTCTTCGTCGCGCGCAAAAAAGAGCTCGATAATTTTTTTGTCGTCCATGCTTTGACCTCCTTTCGCGATTATCCCAAGTGAAAAACTACGTTTTTCACTTGATACGCGCGCTTATCGCCGCCTGCCAAAATCAAGTGTTTTGGCGGCTCCCCTCAGCGCGCGGACTCGCCCGACTCGTCCGGGCGGTGTTTTTTCGTCGGCGAAGCCACCGAAAAAACGGATCTTATTGATTAAAATTTTTCAATCTGCGGGAACGTCCCTTCACTTATCAAGACGGAAAATGAGCCGTTCGGGTTACGGAATTCCGAAAACTTTTTTCAATATTATCATATTTTCCCCGACTTGTCAAGCGAAGGGAACAAAACTATTGACAAATCGCTTTTTTGATGATATGATAAATCTGAAAAAAATCAAAAACCGGCGCGACCGATCGCATAAGTTTTGCGATATATAGGATGAAAGGAGATTTTGCCATGGACGACAAGAAAATAATTGAACTCTTTTTTGCACGGGACGAAAAGGCAATCAGCGAGACCGAGAAAAAATACGGCAAGCTCGCGAGATACGTAGCTTCGAATATCCTGTCCTCGCGCGAAGACGCCGAGGAATGCGTCAACGACGCGCTTCTCGCGCTTTGGAACTCGATCCCGCCCGACAAGCCCGAGCCGTTTTTGCCCTACATAGCCGCGAGGGTCAAGAATATCGCGATAAGCAAGTCAAGGGCGAACAATGCCTGGAAGCGCGGCGGAAACGCGCAGATCGTCAGTGACGAGATCCTTTCAACTATCTCGGACGGTCATACGCTTTCGGAATATTACGAATCACGCACGGCGGGAAAGGTCATCAACGACTTTATCGGAACGTTGAACAAAAGCGAGCGGAAGGTTTTCGTCCTGCGCTACTGGTACCGCGCGAGTGACAAAAGCATTATGGAGGAGACGGGATTTTCGCAAAGCAAGATCAAATCAATGCTGGCAAGACTACGCGCAAGACTTGCCGAAGCACTCAAAAAGGAGGGAATAATCGTATGAATAATTTCAGAGATACAAGGCTCATCGAAGCCTTTGAGTATATCGACCCGAAATATATCAACGAGGTCGGCAAGGACCTCAAACTTCGGTCGGTATATTCTGCCGAAGAAGAGCATACCAAGCCCACCTTCCGCACGCACTTAAAACAGCTCGTGACCCTCGCGGCGTGTGTTTTGTTGCTTTCGCTGGCGATTCCGACTATCAATTACGTTCTGCCGAGGCTCGGTATATTCATCGGTGGAACTGCCGGGGCGGGGACTACAGGCTTTACGGAAAATTCTACGCTTCAAACGGAATCTGATACAGATATCGAAAGCACGGAAAATTCTCAAACATCAAAACCCAAGTTCCAATACAGCACAGTCAGAATCATATCGGACAACAACGCATTTATCAATCCGATATCGGTGAAAATCGGTTATTCGCTTTATAAGGATGATAAATCAATCTGGACGGAAGAAATTGCAGGATGGCAATATATTATCTCAAATAAAGACTATAAGTTCGAAAACCTTCCCATATTGACGCTTGACGGTGATATTTCAAGTTCCGCTCCCGAAAATGTCAGCATTTCGAACTTTCAAATATTCGATTCTGATTGGCAAAGATTGGATTACACTTTTGCTCAACTGTATGAGCTTTTACTTTTACCCTCCGGGGATTACATTGTTGTCGGAATTGAAAAAGAAATGATCCCGTATGAGCAACCTCATTACGTGGTGGGAGAATACGATTATAAGCTTGAATCATCTGCTGCGGTGTTTGCACTTTCCGTGACAAAGCAAATCGAGTCGAAAAAGAAACTCAACTATCTAAGATTTATCCCGGAGCTTGAAAGTATTGACGACAGAATAATGCACGATGTAAAAAACGCTTGGGCAGAATTTAAGCGAACCGGTATCTATACTTCAAATTATCAGAATTATCTTTATAACGGATATACCGATAATGAAGCCAAAACTCTTGCGGAAAAAGATGCAAATCGAGCTGCTGAAGATGCCTTCCCACAATTTTTTGATGGTTCGTATTTTTACTATTTTGGCTATTTGGGAACTATAAATGATTCTGTTGTGTTAGCTTCTTACTCCGGTTCAGGTCAGCCGATTAACGGACTTACGATCGGCGGGGTGGATTTCGGATTTAGAGCAAGATTTTATGTTTATACAGACGGAAAGATCATATCTCTTGAAGAAGCATACGACGAAAAGATAATTTCGGGTGATGAATTACTCATTATCAAAAACCGAAACGAACAGTATATTGAAAGGGCATATGATTATTATATTATTGATGATGAACAAGCACTTGAGCAATAAAAGACAAAAGCCATTTCCGTATCTTTACCCAACCGCGAAGACGATTTTGTAAGAGAATAACCTGATCCCCGCCGGTCGGCAAATCCGGACGGGCTGGGATCAGGCTGCTGACAAACCTCTACTCTAAAAAACGATATGTCAAAGTGCACAAAAAACAGTCATACAGCTGTGTTCGCACTTGCTTGGCGGAGTGCAGGGGCGAAGCCCCTGCAAGAAAAACATTGTCATCCTGAGGCGCGTCCGCAGACCGCTTGGCGCCGAAGGATCTCGTGCCGCCCCAATTTACAAGGGCGGCGCGGTGCCTGTACGGAGAGATTTGCTGTGCATAATAGTAAAATTATAGTCAAACGTAGTTGTTTGTACTTATAAAAGTCAGAATAATGTAAAAAGTCACTGTGTAATTTTGATTGTACACAGTGATTTTTCATATTCATATATATTTAGTTG
>JAZSMP010000145.1:0-5437 GCA_045535915.1 Eubacteriales bacterium
ATCGAGTATTCCGACGGGAGGCTCTTGCCAACGGCGTATATGATGGCTGTTTGCGGAGCTGTTCCGAAGATACTGCGCCTGCAGGATGGACTTTATTTCGCCACCTATCATTGGAGCTTTGATATCCACGCGGAAACGCGCGAGAAAGCAATAAACACTTCCTACCTTGATTACAGCGTGTTCGTGTTCCGCTCGACCGATGAAGCGCGGACCTGGGAATGCATCTCAATGATAACTCCCGATGAGGATGCTGTCAGCGCGGCGGACGGATTCGAAGGCTTTTGCGAGCCGCAAATGGAAGTGATGGAGGACGGCTCGGTCGTTGTGCTTATGAGAAGCGGATCGCCGAGAGGTCCGCGCGATCCCAACCGTTTCCCGTCTTATATCGCACGTTCGACGGACAATTGTCGCACGTGGTCGAAACCCGAAATATTTGACGAAATCGGCGTGCTTCCGCAGATAACAAGACTCGGATGCGGAGTGACTCTGGCAACCTACGGCAGACCCGTCATCTATCTCAAGGCGACCGATGACGCATCGGGCAGAGAATGGACCGAGCATATCGAAATAGAGCTTTCTCCGTCTGAGCACGACAGATCCTGCTGCTACACCCGCCTTCTCCCGATAGACGACCATAGCGCGCTTCTGGTTTATTCGGACTTTAATTATCCCGATAAAGTCAGCGGAGAACCCCAAAAAACTATACTTGTACGTAAAATTACAGTAATAAAGCAAGATTGATAAAGAAAAGAGGCAAATAAAATGATTCCAAAGACAAAGCACACTCTCCGTTTCCGTGAGGACGGTTCTTTCCGTATTCTTATGGTCTCGGATATTCAGGACAAGCTCGAATACGATCCCCGTACCTTTGCGGGACTTGACGCGATAGTCGAGGCGGCGAAGCCCGATCTCGTCATTCTCGGCGGCGACAACGTGGACGGCAGATATCTCAAGCCATACGATGAATTCGTAAAGTATATGGAGATCTTCACCTCTCCGATGGAGAAGAGACAGATCCCATGGATGCACGTCTTCGGCAACCACGACTACGACGTTGACGTCCCCGGAGAGGAGCAGCAGAAGGTCTACGAGTCCTATCCTTATTGCATCTCGTCGCACAGCGAGGGTATCCCCGGCATCACCAACTATATGATCCCTGTTCTTGCTCACGATTCGGACAAGGTCGAGTACGCGATCTACGCCTTTGACTCGAAATATAAGAACGGCGAGCTTCGCCCCGGCGTTACTCCCGACGACCTGATGCTTCCCAACCGCGAGCCGTTTTATAAAAAGTGGGATCCTATCCGCTTTGAGCAGCAGATGTGGTATTGGAATGTATCAAAGGAGCTTGAGGCACGCGAGGGTCACACAGTCCGCGCGTTGGCGGTAATGCACGTTCCGCCCCATGAGATCATGATGGCTGTCAACAACCCCGAAGAGACGGGTTACATCGGACACGAAAAGGAGAGCTTCCAGTGCCCGATGGTAAACTCGGGCGTTTATGCAACGATGCTCGAGCGCGGTGACGTTGAGATCATTGCGGCGGGTCACTTACATAAGAACATCTCGGACGGAGTATACGGCGGCATCCGCTTCACTCTCGATGCAAGCGCAAGCTTCTCTGTCGGCGGAATAGACGAGCTCCGCGGCGGACGTATCTTCGATATCAATCTCGACGGCACGCATGAAACCAAGATGATATATTGCAAGGATTATATCGATATTTCAAAGAAATAAAATCAAAAGTCAACCGCCAAAATGAGTGTTGTCCTTATCGGAGAAATAAAATAAGGGTATGGGCATAGCCCGATGCCTTTATTATACAAATGCGAAACTTGCGAAAAAAACAGAAGAGAGAGTAATACGGAAACAAAACCCCGTAGAATTCTCTCTTTTCTGCTTTCTATAAGTGATATTCTTTGCTGATGCAAAGAGTGATATTGCCCTTGCGAGCAGTGATATTATTCGGCTTCGCCTCACAGTGATATTCTATTCGCCTATTAACTCGCGTAGCGAATATCACTCGGCGTAAGCCGAATAACACTGCGGAGCAATATCACTCGCCAGAGGCGAATAGAACTGGTGTGATACTCCGTTAGGAGTATCACGCCAACGGCGGTTGATTTTTTGATAAGAAATTTCAGCAAAAATGTTGACAAACTGTTAAATCCGTGATATAATAAATTAACTATAATGGCTGATTGCCAGAAAAAGGAGAAAACAATGAAGAAGCTTATTACAAGAACCCTTTGCGCGATCCTCATGCTTGCAATGCTTGTTCCCATGATCGGTATCATGGCAAGCGCTGCAGACCTCGTTAACCTCTACGATGCCTCCAAGGCTGTATGCGGTACTCCCAACGCTTCAAACAGAGACACCGCTCCCACCGATAACGCAAACTACTACTGCTCCGAGCCCATCTACGTTAAGGCAGGCGACGTTATCACCGTAGGTCCCGTACATGTGGACCAGGGTTACTACTTCACCACCTATAAGGCTGACGGTTCGGTTCACACCAAGCAGGTCAAGTACGCTGACTGCACCGAGATCGAAGTTATCCAGGCGAACTCCGTTATCGTTAAGTGGACTGTTCCCGCAGACGTTGACAGCTTCAGAATGGCAACATCCCAGATGTTTGTTGACAACACCCTTATCACCAAGAACCAGGAATTCGGTAAGGCTGACTACCTCGCATTCATGCAGAAGGCAGGCATTGACGTTTCTTACTTCGACGGCACAAACGCAACCGGTCTTGTCAACCTTTTCCCCAACTCCGACGCCACCACTTTCCTCGGCAGAGCCTCCAACAGCGGCGACGTTGAGGCAGGCCACTACAGAACCTGCGATTACATCGCTGTTAAGGAAGGCGACGTTCTTTACGTTGCTGCAGCTGCATCCTCGCAGAGCTATCAGCTCGTTGCTTACGATGCAAACAAGACTCCCACTACTCAGGTAAACTACAAGTACATGGTTAACCTCGGCAATATCGACGATACCCACGTTATCTACGCTTACAGAATGCGTCCCGGAACCGCTTACATTCGTTTCGTAGCTCCTACCGACGTTTACGATGCAGGCAAGCAGCTTGTAACCCTTAACCAGCCCTTCAACGTTGAAGGCTACAACAACTACTTCAATCCTCCCGAGACCACTGAGCCCGCTCCCGAGACCACCGAGCCCGCTCCCGAGACCACCGAGCCTCCCGTATCCTCCGAGACCGGCGACTCGTTCGTAGTCTTCGCAGCTATCGCTGTTGTTTCCATGATTGGAGTTGCAGTTATTGCAAAGAGAAGAGAAAACTAATAATTAAATAAAAAGACCGATTTGCGCGAGCAGGTCGGTCTTTTTTGTTGACAAGAGAAATATTTTGTGATATAATTAATTCATCAAATATTTAGAAGGAGAAGACTATGAAAAAGCTTTTCACAAAACAGATCTGTCTGGTGCTTATGCTTGCAA
Organism: Eubacteriales bacterium; assembly: GCA_045535915.1. Taxonomy (GTDB): domain Bacteria; phylum Bacillota; class Clostridia; order Oscillospirales; family CAG-272; genus CAG-390. The sequence continues at coordinate 3,460 of JAZSMP010000145.1, forward strand.
TGCTCATCCCCATGATGACGTTTATGGCAGGCGCGGCAGAGCTTACAAACCTCTATGATCTTTCCAAGGTCAAGTGCGGAACTCCGAATTCCTCTTCTGCGGATGTGGATCCCAGCTACAACGCAAACTATTATTGCTCGGGTAAGATCGAGGTTCAGCCCGGTGACGTTCTCACCTTCGGTCCCGTTATGACGGGTCAGGGCTATTATCTGACAGTTTATACCGAGACCGGCTCTACCTTGATCCAGCAGGTCAAGTATGCTGACTGCAAGAAGGTTGACGAATTTGTTCCCGGTACCGAGATCGTTGAATGGACTGTTCCCGAAAAAGCCGCTTCCGTAAGAATGGCAACCGCGCAGCTTTTCTACGACAGCACTCTTATTACCAAGAACCAGACCTTCAAGGTTGCGGATTACTATACTTACATGGATGCTAACAAGATCAATGTAGATTATCTCCGCAAGACTTCTACTGCTTCCGATAAGATCGTAAACATCTTCCCGAAGTCGGATAAGGTATATGAGGGCAGAATTGACGCAAATAATGCTGAAGTTGCTTCCGGCGCATACCGTTCCAGCCCCATGATCCCAGTTAAGGAAGGCGATATCGTTTATTTCGGTGCAGCAGCGCTCGATCAGGGTTATCACCTCGCCCTTCAGGATACAAACGGCAAGGGTACAACCACCGTTAACAAGAACTATATGGTTCAGTACGACGTGATCGGCAACGGTTTCGGAATCTATGCGTACAGGATCCGTCCCGGCACGGGATACGTACGTTTTGTTGCGGCTACCGGTGTTTACGATGACGGTATCGAGCTTGCAACTCTTAACCAGCCTTTTGACGCCGCTACTTATATTAAGATGTTCAACATCACTCTTCCCGGTCAGGCACCCGAAGGCCATGCCCTCTACGGCAAGAAGATGCTCTTTATGGGTGACTCGATCAGCTACGGCTCGGGTGACGGCGTATCTCCCTTCCGTACCGGCAGAGCTTGGGCTGGCAGAATTGCTGACCGCACCGGAGCGATCGTTACCAATGCATCGGTCAGCGGCGCAAAGGCAAGCTTTATCAGCGGTGATGACACGGCAAAGTGGCTCTACACTCAGTTCGACCAGAACAAGAAGGAGCAGTTCGATATCGTAGTTATGCACGGCGGTGTAAATGACGCGAGACATAACAGACAGATCGGTAAGATACTTGATTCGGACAACGAGACCGAGCTTAACAATGCAAAGGGCACATATGTCGGCGGTTTGCAGTGGCTCTTCTACAACGTAAAGAAGTCCCAGCCCAATGCAAAGCTTTTCTTCATCGCAAACCATCACCTTGACGGTCACAGCACCGGCAACGCGAAGAATATGGCTCCCTATTTCGACATGGCAAAAAAGCTTTGCGAAAAGTACGGTATCATCTTCATTGACCTTTATAACAACAAGGAACTCAACGACAAGCTTGAGACCACCACCACCAAGTATCTCCCCGATACCCTCCACCTCAACGCTGCAGGTTATGAGATCATCACTCCTTATATCCTTGACGCGATCGTTGCAGGTCTTTCTGTTACCGTAGGGCCCGAGACCACTCCCGCTCCCGAGACCACCGAGGCTCCCGTTGAGACTACCGTAGCTCCCGAGGTTACCGACGAGCCCACCGCGGCTCCCGAGCAGACTCCCGCTCCAGAGCAGACCGATGCTCCCGAAGAAAAGGGTTGCGGCGGTATGATCGCAGGCGCAGTTGCGGTTATCGCTCTTCTTGGTACAGCGATCCTATTCAAGAAGCAGGACTGATCAAATTTACTCTGAATCAACCGCCAGAACGGCGGTTGATTTTTGACAAAAATTTTCAATAAAAATATTGACAAAATGTTAAAGATGTGATATAATAAGTTAACTACAATGGCTGAATGCCACGAAAAAAGGAGAAAAAGATGAAAAAAATTATTTGTGTCCTTCTTATGCTCGCTCTGCTCGTTCCT
>JAZSMP010000259.1:0-3039 GCA_045535915.1 Eubacteriales bacterium
CAACGTTTTTTCTTGCAGGGACTTCGCCCCTGCACCCTGCATTGCAAGTGCTAACACAGCTGTTTGACTATTTTTTGTGCACTTTGACATATCGTTTTTTAGAATAGGGGTTTGTCAGCAACCTGAGCTCTGCTTGGTCAGAGCTTTTTGTTTTTCATCCTATTTACTTTTGGAAAGAATTATGGTATAATACAACTGTCGGATAAACTTGAATATTTGGAATGGAGGAGATAGTTCAAATGAGAAAATTGATTGTCTTGATATTGGCGTTGATCTGCTTAATCGGAATGATTGGTTGTGATAAATCCGGAGAATCCGAGGTTTCCACGGATGCCAAAACCGAAGATTCCATCTTGACACAGCATAATCATACCGAATGTGAGTTTTGCGGAGATACCGAGGACGGCGGGCGTTGGTTTATCGCGGAAGCTATGGACCCGAATTTCGTCAAGCCGCTCGGAAACGGTTGCTTTGAAGCAGTCGCGGCGCTTGACGCGGGAATATCTCTTCATTATTCGGCAATAGACGGGGAATCGGAGAAACGGCTGACCAAAGGTGACGTCGTTCGCATCACTTACAACGGATTGATCATGGAATCCTATCCCGTGCAGATCTCGGCGGATTCCGTTGAAAATGTGGAGTAAAAGTGACATATGCATAGAGTGACAAGAATAATCCGAACTAGCCCGTGAGCCTAAATTTTTGGTGCTTTTCGGCTTGTCGTCCTTGTAAGGTTAATACCTTGCATCGTCCTCCGCACCAAAAATCACCTAAAAATTAAGGCTCACGGGTCGGAGATTTTTTTGGCTGACAAATATTCGTCAGCAGCAGGAAAACGCCGATGATAGTATATTAATACATTCAAGGCGTTTGACGAACTGATGGCGGATATTTGTCGCCAAAAAACTAGTTCGGATTATTCTTGTCACTCTAAAGATATAATTGACCGCGCGGCGGTGTACGTTCGGGAAAAATTTGAAAACGAATACAGTGGGCACGATTGGTTTCATACCTTGCGCGTTTTCCGTACGGCAACGCGGATTGCAGAGGCTGAAGGCGCGGATATTGTGACCGTTCAGCTTGCGGCGCTTCTGCACGACGTTGACGACAGAAAGCTCTCGCCCGAAACTTATGAGGATAAGGCGAACGCAAGAAGATTTTTGGCCGAAAACAACGTTGATGAGGGCAAAATCGAGGAGATCTGCCGAATTATCAGTGAGATTTCGTTCGCGGAAAACCGTGTTCCGTCAACTCTTGAGGGAAAATGTGTTCAGGATGCAGACAGGCTCGACGCTATCGGTGCAATCGGAATCGCCCGCGCTTTTGCTTACGGCGGCAATCACAACAGACTGATGTATCATCCCGAAGTCGAACCGAATTTCCATATGAGCAGGGAAGAATACGTCAAAAGCAACTCCACGACTGTGAATCATTTTTACGAAAAGCTCTTCAAGCTGACCGATATGATGAACACCGATACGGCAAAGTCGATCGCAAAGGAAAGAGACGCATATATGAGAGATTTCATCGCGGAATTTATGGATGAATGGGAAGGGAGAAAATAAAAATGACAGTAAAACTCTTTATTTCTGCAATAACCAAATTCCTTCTGGGCGTCGTTCTCGTCGGACTTCTGATCTTTTTGCCCGCGGGGACTTTTGACTACGTTCAAGGATGGATCTTGATGGCGATACTCTTTATCCCGATGTTCTGCGCGGGCGTCGTGATGATGTTCAAAAATCCCGGTTTGCTTGCCTCGCGTCTTGACGCGAAGGAAAAGAGAGGCAAGCAGAGCGCGGTGGTCAAACTCAGCGGACTGATGTTCCTCTGCGGTTTCATCGTTGCGGGACTCGGCGTGCGTTTTGATTGGTATATACTCCCCCTTCCGGTCTGCATCCTTGCCGCAACACTCTTTATCATTGCCTATATCCTCTACGCCGAAGTGCTCCGCGAGAACACCTACCTCAGCCGTACCATTGAGATGCAGGAGGGTCAAAAGGTAATTGACACGGGACTTTACGGCATCGTGCGCCACCCGATGTACAGTGCAACAATACTTTTGTTCCTCTCAATGCCGCTCGTGCTCGGATCAATTTGGTCGCTTTTGATCTTCCTCGTGTACCCCTTCATAATCGCCGCAAGACTCAAGGACGAGGAAAAGTTCCTCGAGGAAGAACTCGAGGGATATCGCGAGTACAAGGAAAAGGTGAAATACCGACTCATTCCGTTTGTTTGGTGAAATAATGATAAAAATTACTTACCCCGAAATGCTTTTGGCGATAAGCGCGCTATGGATAGCCGTCCGTGCGTTCTTTGCCGTCAAGAACAAAAAATTCGAAATAAAAAGAGAATTACAGCTTATTCTCGTTTACGTCTGTCTGATCGTTATCGCGCGATTCACGTTCTTCCCGCTGCGGAAGGTTGACGGAGTGATTCAGCCGCTCGTCTTCGATGCGGTAAACGCCTTTTCGTTCCGCATTAACTTTATTCCGCTTGTGAACCTGTTTGACTACGAAATAATGAGCGAAGCGATCATCAATTTTGTCGGCAACACAACGATGTTCATCCCCGTCGGAATCATCTGGCCGATCGTTTTTAAGGAGCTTGATACACCGCCGAGAACAATCGCCGCGGGCTTGGGATTTTCGCTTTTGATCGAGATACTTCAACTACCGTTTTTTGACCGAGTCAGCGATATTGATGATCTGCTGCTCAATACTCTCGGCTTCGCCACAGGGTATGGGATTTATAGGTTATCAAAACTTTTAAAGGTCAAAAAGGAGACAAAATGAGACTTCTTTTCGAAATGGATAAAAAGGATCACGCAGATTGTACGCATACTTTTGTCCGCAATTCCGCCAGAAGCGTTATTATTTCCGATAAAAAAGTTGCTATGATACATAGCGAGAAATACGATTATTACAAATTTCCCGGCGGCGGGATCGAGGCGGGCGAGGATCCTATTGAAGCCATGATTCGCGAGACGCGTGAGGAAGCCGGTTTGGTCATTATTCCCGAAAGCGTGAAGGAGTACGGCAT
>JAZSMP010000044.1:0-5683 GCA_045535915.1 Eubacteriales bacterium
GTTTACGGTAACTACGTTGGCTCCATGGCAGAGTCCTGGACACACAACGATGATTTCACCGTTTGGACCTTCAAGATCCGTGAGGGTCTGAAATGGGTAGACCACACCGGTGCCGAGACCGAATATGCACTTACTGCACAGGACTGTGTTGACGGTATCAAGTACATAGGCGACCCCCTCAACGGCGCATACTCCCTCCGCGTTGTCCGTAACCTTATCAAGGGTCTTTACGACTACTACTGGGGTCTCGACGATATCGACTGCGGTCTTGACACCACCACCAAGCGTGAGGATCTCGAGGCTCGTTTCTCCGAGATCGTCGGCGTTAAGGCTCTCGACGAGTACACCGTAGAGTACACTCTCGAATCCGGCGCGCCCTACTTCCTCTCCCTCATCGAAAGCTCCATGCTTCTCCTCCCCATCGAGTATGACTACGCAATCGGTCTCGGCGAGGACTTCGGCGTTGACAACACCAAGATGCTTTACTGCGGCGCTTACTACGTTTCCGAGTTCAAGCGTGACAAGCTCATCAAGCTCACCAAGAACGAAAAGTATTGGGATGCTGCAAACGTAAATCTCACCACCGTTGAATATCAGATGATCCCCGACGGAACCACTTCTCTTGAAATGTTCCAGAGAGGCGAGCTCGACTACACCTCGGTTGAGTCCGAAGCTTATCAGTCTCTCCAGAGCGGCGAGTGGGGCGACAACCTCATTCCCAACGAGTTCAGCTTCTCCACCAACTACCTCTGGCTCGACTTCAAGGGCGCTAACCCCGAGTTCAACACCTTCGTTCAGAACGAAAACTTCCGTAAGGCACTTCAGCACGCCGTAAACCGCGAATCCTTCGGTGCTCTCCGTGAACCCGTTGATCCCAAGAGACTTATTCGTAACACCATCAACGCAGAAGGCGCGATCTTCAACTCCCAGGGCGTTGACTACACTCAGCTTGCTCCTCTTGCAGACGTAACCAACGCAAACTACAGCGCAGATCCCGCAGCAGCACGTAAGTTTATGGAAGCCGCTGTTGCTGAGCTTTGCGAGGCAGACGGCACCATCAAGGGCGTTACCGCAGGCGACGTTGACTATCTCCCCGTTATCAAGACCAAGGTTGACGGTAAGCTTCCCGTAACTCTTATCTACGTAGGTACCGACGATGAAAGCGAGATCATTATGGCTAAGCTCTTCGAGGCTATGGTAGAAGAAGCTATCGGTAAGGATTACATCGACGTTGAGCTCGCATTCGACACCAGCGGAGACTTCTACGGCACCGTTGGCGGCAGCGTAGACGGCCCCTTCAACTACGATATTTACTGGGATTCCCTCTCCACCGGTTATGCAGATCCTTCCGGTATCCTCGGCAGAATCACCACCGAGGGTGTTGAGAACGTAGGTGCATACAACGTTCCCGAATACGACACTCTTATCGAAAAGGCTCTCAACGCGGCTACCTTCGACGAAAGACTTCAGTACTTCGCAGAGGCAGAAGCATTCCTTCTCAAGGGCGCATATATGATCCCCGTTATCTCCTCTCTCCGCGGCTACCATATGAGCTACGAGATCCCCTTCACCTCCCCCAGATGCCTCTACGGCAACGTACGCTTCAAGGGTCTGAAGGTTGCAACCGAAGCCCTCACTCTTGACGAGTACAAGATCCTCGAGGCTGCTTGGGAAGCAAACAAGAACGCAAAGAACTGATTTTAATCAAAAGTTAATCTAAATAACGCCGCTCCGTCCCCAAGCACATGCGGGCGGAGCGGCGTTTTATAGCCGTACAGAAGTTGAACATAATTGCCTCACGGCGATTACTTTTCGCGTCTTTCGGCGTGCTTTTACTCGCAAGGTTAATACCTTGCTTCGCAAAATCCCACCAAAATCCATCAAAAATTAATTCGCCGTGAGGTGCGAGCAGTTTTGACGGAGCAGATTTTTTCGAGAACAAAGTTCTTTCCGATGATCATATATTAATATTATCAAGGAAAGAACTGCGGTTATCGGGAAAATCTGTCCGCCAAAACCAATTTTGTTCGACTCCTGTACGGCTATTACTGATCGAAAGGATCGGGTCGTATGACAAAGTATATTCTCAAAAGACTGCTCCGTTCGCTGATAACCATCGCAATAGTCTTCGTTGTGGTATTTATGCTTCTGCGCTTCATGCCACTCAACGGATACTTTCCCGATGAAATGATCAAGGAAACAGACGAGCAAACCAGAATGACGTATCTTCGCAATCTGGGACTTCTGGATCATCCAATAATCCAGCTCGGACGCTTCGTAAAGAATCTTTTCAAGGGTGATCTCGGACGAAGCATTACGGTATATCCCAAAGTACCGATAACTACTCTTCTTGCGGAAAAGATCCCCGTTACCGCTTTCCTCGGCTTCTGGTCGATGCTTCTCGGTATCGTTGCGGGACTTGCAATGGGACTTATGATGGTACGCTTCCGTGACCGTGCCGGCGACACTATCGGCAACGGATACATAATGATCATCCGCGCAGTCCCCAGCCTGCTTTACCTTTTCTTCATTCAGGTGCAGATTTCCAAATGGCTCAAGCTACCGATGGTCTATTACGATAATAAACCTCTTTCCTGGATACTCCCCATCATAAGCCTTGCGCTTTCAAGTATCGCGTGGTACGCTCTGTGGCTGCGCAGATTCATGGTAGACGAAGAAAACCAGGATTATGTTAAATTCGCAACAGTAAAGGGACTTTCAAAGAGCGCGGTGCTCAAAAAGCACATCTTCCGCAACGCGATAATCCCGCTTTCCGCTTATCTCCCCGCAGACCTGCTCAACATCATCTCGGGCTCACTCGTTATTGAAACACTCTACGCGATCCCCGGAACGGGCGGTCTTCTTACCACAGCAATCAAACAGCAGGATAACAATCTTGTTCAGATACTCGTACTGATGTACGCAGTAATGTCCATCCTCGGAGTTTTTCTTGGCGACATACTCCTCACCTTCGTAGACCCCAGAATCAAACTGGCGGATTAATTTTTATTTCAAATTACCGGAGTTATTATGAACCATTCCGAAAAGAAAATCAATTCATTTCATAATTCCTTGATGCGTGATCCCGCGCTCTTCGAGCCCGCGGAATTCAACGCCACGGAAAGCGAAAAAACGGGTGTCTCCACCTATTCCTATTGGAGATCTACCCTTCGCACCTTCTTCAAATCCAAGGCGGTAATTGCTCTTTGCATTCTTGTATCTCTTATACTGCTTATGAGCTTTCTCTATCCGGTCCTCTCGCCGGTCGACCCCAACAAAGTCTCGATCAATCCGCTTGATTGGAATCACCGCCCGAGCCTCAAACATCCCTTCGGCACCGACGCACTCGGCAGAGATATTTTTGCCCGCGCGTGGTACGGATGCCGCAACTCATTCATTCTCGCATTCTGCATCGCGCTTTCCGACGTCGGAATCGGTATGATTATGGGAGCTCTTTGGGGATATAACAAGAAGCTTGACCCGATTATGATTGAAGTTTACAACATAATGACTAACGTGCCCTCCACAGTTTATCTCGTTTTGTTGGCTTATATTATGAGCACGAGCTATATAACGCTCTTCATATCAATGGCGTCGCGCGGATGGATCGTTGAAGCACGATTCTTCAGAAACAGAATACTTTCCATTCGTGATGCCGAATACAATATCGCATCGCAATGCCTCGGCACTCCAATGCGCCGTATCGCGACCCGCAATATCATCCCCCACATCATCAGTCTTATCATTATGGAAGCCGCTCTATGCATCCCCTACTCGATAGGCTCCGAGGTTTTCCTCGGATTTGTAGGCGTGGGTATGCCGGTTGACGCGATCACTCTCGGAAATATGGTCAACCACGGACGCGCATCCTTTACCCTTCATCCCTACCAGATGCTTCTGCCCGCCGCTGTTCTTTGCATCATCACCGTTGCATTCTACTACCTCGGCAACAAGTTCGCGGACGCATCCGACCCCAGAAACCACGTATAAAGGAGCACCGAGATGAAAAAGAACAAAAAAACTGTGCTCCCCATCGAGAAAGCCGAACTGACTCCCGAAGAGATCGAAAGACTTGAACGCGAAAGAGCGATCATCGATCAAAGTGCGCCATATCACAAGGGCGAAAAATTGCTCTCTGCAAGAAACGTCAAGGTAAACTTCAACCTCCGCGGCGCAGAGCTTACCGCCATCCGCGGTGCATCTCTCGATGTTTACGAGGGCGAGACCCTTGCCATCGTCGGCGAATCGGGTTCGGGAAAATCGGTATTCACCAAGACCTTCCTCGGTATGCTCGACAAAAACGGACGTATCACAGACGGTGAGCTCTGGTTCCACGGCGAAGATATGGCAACATACACCTCCGAGGAGCAGTGGCTTAAGGTCCGCGGAAAGAAGATCGCAATGGTCTTCCAGGATCCCATGACCTCGCTCAACCCCGTCCGCACTATCGGCGAACAGATCGCGGAAGTTATCATGTGGCATTTCGGCAAGTCGCACGACGAAGCCAAGAAGGAAACGATCGAGCTCCTCCGCAAGGTAGGCATTCAGGATCCCGAAAAGCGTTATAAGCAGTACCCCGGCGAGTTTTCCGGCGGTATGCGTCAGCGAGTCGTTATTGCCACCGCAATCGCCTGCAGGCCCGAAATTCTTATCTGCGACGAGCCGACGACCGCACTTGACGTTACCGTTCAGGCTCAGGTACTTGACCTTATAAAATCGCTCCAGAAAGAACTTAAAATGAGCGTCGTGTTCATTACCCACGACCTCGGCGTTGTTGCAAACGTTGCCGACTGGGTCGCAGTAATGTACGCGGGCAAGATCGTTGAGTACGGCAACGCACACGATATTTTCAAATCCCCCGAGCATCCCTACACCAAAGCACTTCTTCAGTCCCTTCCCCAGCTCGGCACCAAGGGCAACGATCTTTATTCGATCCACGGCACACCGCCAAGCCTCTTCAAGACTATTGTCGGCGACGCTTTTGCACCCCGCAATGCCGATGCCATGAAGATCGACTTTGAGGAAGAACCGCCCGTCTTCCCCGTCAGCGATACACATTGGGCAAGAACCTGGCTTCTCTCTCCGCAGGCTAAGGATTACCGCGAGTCTCTTATCAAGCGAGATGCTGAACTCAAAGAAAAACAGACTCCCGAGGAACCCTTCGACTACACGAACGCCGAAAAACTTATCACAGTCAGCGATCTTACTGTAAAATTCAAGATCGCAGGCAGTACCTTCCGCGCCGTTGACGGCGTAAGTTTCGATATTTACAAAGGCGAAACTCTGTCGCTTGTAGGCGAATCCGGTTCGGGTAAGACTACCATCGGACGCGCAATTATGCGCATTTACACGAACAACGTCGACGGAGAAGTAAAATTCAACGGCTCGAAGATCACAGGCAAGCTCTCTCGCGCCGACAAAAAGAAGCTGCACATGCAGATGCAGATGATCTTCCAGGATCCCATGGCTTCTCTCAACGAGCGCGCCAAGGTCGATTACATCATTTCGGAAGGACTTTACAATTACCATCTCTTCGAAAACGAGGAAGACCGCATCGCAAAAGTCGAAAGTATCCTCTCCGAGGTTGGTTTGACCGCAGAATTTATCTCGCGTTTCCCGCACGAATTTTCGGGCGGTCAGCGTCAGAGAATCGGTATCGCGCGAAGCCTTATCATGAATCCCG
>JAZSMP010000166.1:0-2821 GCA_045535915.1 Eubacteriales bacterium
ACTTCAAGAACCTTATCGGAAAGCCGGTATTTATGATACCGCTTCTCGGATACGTCGCGTATTATATCCAGCATCCGCCGGGAATGTATATCGCACTCGCGGTCGGAGCAATAATTCTCGCGCTTGCCTTCCTGCCCGATATCTTCGCGAAATCGGATAAGGACAAGAAGAAGGAATCCCCCGCGGCTGAAAAACCCGCTGAGGACAAGCCTGCCGATCCCCCCGCCGAAGACGGCGAAAAAAACGATGGCTAAGCCGCAAGGCTCCATAATAAAAAAGTAAATTTTAATTTTCATTTTAAAGGAGGTTTTCAAAATGAAAACAAGAACCAAAGCATTACTTCTCGTAATGTCCGCACTGCTGCTCGTAGTCAGCACAGTATTCGCAACCATGGCGTATCTTACTTCTACAACTGAGACTGTTAAGAACACCTTTACCGTTGGTAACGTTACCATCACCCTTGATGAGGCTCCGGTAGATATTTACGGTGCTCTCGATGGTACTACTCGTAGAACCGAAAACGCATACAAGCTTCTCCCTGGTCACAAGTACATTAAGGATCCTACCGTTCACGTACAGGCATTGAGTGAGGCTTGCTTCGTTTATGTTAAGGTTGTAAACGGTATTGATGCTATTGTCGCTAACAATGGCAACGATGTTCTCGGTATAGAAGAGCAGATTCTTGCTAAAGGATGGACTGAACTTCCCGGATATACCGGTGTATATTACAAGAATGTTGATCTTGCAACTGCAACTGCAGGAACAGATCTGATTGTTTTTGAATACTTCACCGTAACCGATGATGCAGTTCTTGCTGATTCTGATGGCAATGCTCTTTATAGCGCAGATACTCCTATCACCATTACCGGATATGCAATCCAAGCGGATGGTTTTGAAGGTGATGCCGTTGCTGCTTGGGAAGCAGGCAATTTTAACTAATAAAAAAACGAATAAGTATTGAAAGGTGTTTGGCAATGAAAAAGAAACTTATGGCAGTAGCTCTTGCTACTATTATTGCGGTTATGGCAATCGCAGGTGCTTCTCTTGCATGGTTAACTGCTGAAACTGATGAAGTTACCAATACTTTTGCAATTGGTAACATTACTATTGATCTTGATGAGACTACTTCTAACTATAAGATTGTTCCCGGAGCAACTGATGCAAAGGATCCTAAAGTTACTGTGAAGGAAACAAGTGAAAAGTGCTATGTTTACGTAACTGTTGAAAATAATCTTGTAATTGGTACTACCGTTGTAGGAACTCCTAATATTGACTCTACCAAGTGGGAAGTAGTCGCAACAAAGGGAAATAAGACACTTTATCGTTACACAGAGATTGTTGACGCTGCAGACGCAGATCAGACTCTTGAAGTGTTTACACAGGTTACTTATGCTGGTGAAGCAATAACGACTGAAAATATTACTTCTCTTAAGGATAAGACAATCGTTATTGATGCTTTTGCACATCAGTCTGACAATACTACTCCGGCTGTAGCTGATGCAGCTGCTACAGAATGGGCATGGCCTACTAACAACAACTAATTTATTGACTTGAATCATGAAAAAGAAAATAATTTTAATCTCAATTTATGTACTTGCCCTTGCGCTTTTTGTAGCAGCAGGCAGTACGATTGCATGGTTGGTTGATGTTTCTGACGAACCGTTGGTCAACGTCTTCGCTCCCAGTAATATTGATGTGGAGCTTAAGGAGACTACAACCACCTATAAAATGATCCCCGGTACTCCCATCGATAAGGATCCTACCGTATACGTAAGCAACGATATTGATTGCTATGTATTTCTTAAGGTTGAAGAAACAGCTAATTTTGGAACATATATGACATATGATCTTGTCGATGAATGGCTTCCTCTTGAAGGGTATTCGGGCATTTATTACCGCGTGGTTGCTGCCGGATCGTACAATTCAACTGTAGAGTTCCCTGTAATCGAAGGTAATAAGGTTTACGTGCCTAACAGCGTTACTAAAGAGGATATGAATGCACTTTATAATGCTGACGGTACTGTGAATACTGATGCACAGCCTAAACTTACATTTACTGCAGCTGCAGTTCAGAAAGATAACTTGAGCGTATCAGAAGCATATGGTCAGGTTGTTTGGCCCACTAACTAAAATCAATTTAATTTAAACATATCCAAGAAAGGACGCACTACAATGAAAAAGAAAATTCTCGCAGTTGCACTTGCAGCTATCATGCTCGTAGTTGCTGTTACCGGCGCAACCCTCGCATACCTTCAGGATACCGACTATGACAAGAACGTCATGACCGTTGGTAACGTCAAGATCGTTCAGAACGAAACCAACCGTACCGGTGATGCTTTTGTTGAAGGTCAGAAGCTTCTCCCTGCTGTTTACCCCAACGGCGCTCTCTCCAAGGATCTTACCATCGTTGATACCGATGGCAGACAGATCAATGTTTGGGGCGATTCCGTTAACAATGAGATCGACAAGTTTGTAAGCGTTACCAACGAGGGTACCGAGTCCGCTTACATCCGTACCATTTTCGCTTTCGAGACCCAGCGTCACTATGCTGAGGGCACTGATGAGGTTGTTGCAGACCTTCAGGACGTTTATATCGGCTTCAACGGCAACTTTGATTATCTTAACAGATATATCGTTGTAAACGGCGTTGAGTATGCTCTTGCTTCCTACACTTATAAGGGTCTTGCCGATGACGGTGTTATCCCCGCAGGCGCTACCACCGAAAGCTCTCTCCGCCAGATTTTCCTCGCTCCTTCCGCAGGTAATGAGTTCTATGATTTCATTAATGCTGAGTACGATATCCTTAAGTCGGAGGCCAAGC
>JAZSMP010000181.1:0-2153 GCA_045535915.1 Eubacteriales bacterium
CTTATAAAAGTCAGAATAATGTAAAAAGTCACTGTGTAATTTTGATTGTACACAGTGATTTTTCATATTCATATATATTTAGTTGGGTCGGTGCCCTTCAGACCACTTCGCCAGCACCGCGACGCCCGAGGAACAACTCGGGCGTCACGAGATCCTTCGGGTGCCAAGCGGTCTGCGGACGCGCCCTCAGGATGACATCGTCTTTCTTGAAGGGGGCTTCGCCCCCTTCACCCCTGCATCGTGAGTGCGAACATAGCTTTCTACTTTTTGTGCATATTGCTATATGTGCCATTTTTGTTGTACTTTGTCAGTAACCTGATAGGAATTTTTTATTCCTTGTTTATTCTGCAAAAGAAAAAATCTTAAACGTAATTCGCTGCACAAATGAGATTAACGAACAAACCATTTTACCTTCCCCAAGAGGGTGCGGGGGACCACGAAGTGGTGGATGTGGATGTCAAACACATCAAAATGGGACTGAATCATCAAGTTAATGAATCAGTCCCATCGTTTGAATTATTTATTCTTATGCTTTTCAAGAAGTCCGGATGCAATGAATGCTTCAGCAACCGCCTGACATCCCTTGGCGTTGGGATGGCCTCCGTATGCGGGAGTTGACGGATTGCCGGGAGTGCCGAGGATCGCGGCGAAGTCAAAGAAATCGTATCCGCTTGTCTCGGCAAGGTCCTTGATCTTTCCCGTGAGCTGTTGCCATACGGCGATTTTGTCAGCATTTGAATAGGTGTAGGGTGGAGTGGAGAAGAGGATGACCTCGCAACCCGCTTCCTTGCAGGTTGTTGCGATAGTGTTGATATCGGCAAGGATCTGATCCGCAGATCTCTGACCCGAGAACTGATATGGTCCGCTGTTTATATCGTTTACGCCGAAGCAGATCACGATAACGTCGTTGTTCTTTGCCTTTTCGAGCCACGCGGGGCTGTTTGCGGCATCGTCGGCTCTTGCGTATCCGAGACCGAGATTCCAGAAGCTGATGGAAGTGCCGGCAAGCTCGGTGATCTGAGCTGCCCAGAATCTGTGATCTCTTGATCCGGCGCCGATACCCATTGTGATAGAGTCGCCTATGAAGGCTACGCGAAGGTCGTTCTCGCGCTTGGCGCCGATAAGAGCGGGCATGGGAGCCGACGTAGCGATTATCAGACGACCTTTAGTGTCATCATATAGGAAGCAGACCGAGTCTTCGGAATTTGTTGCCGCGATAACGGTGTACTCAACGGTCCATTCAAAGAGGAGATAATGTCCATCGGGAACATTGAGAGTGATCGGGTCGCTCCAGAACATTTCTCTCGCGGCAACGTCTCTTCCTTCATTTCCGCCGAAGGTGAGCGGCAGGGGATTCTCCATATCGCCCATACCGGTCGCTTTTGACGACGTACCGACCTTTGCGGAGATGATCTTATAGCCTTCTGTCGGCATATCTCTGTAGGAGTGGCTGCCGTTCGAGAAGGTGCTGTCTACGTTATTGGAAAAATAGAACTTGTATTCAAGCTCGCCGTACTGCTGGATTTTGTAAACGCCTCTGAAGGTCGTACGCACGGGAGTACCGTCTGCGGATTTGAGCGCGTAGTTGCAGGCAGAGGGAGTGATGGAGTTTGACTGATAGATCTCAAAGTCGGACTTGACCTCTTCGATCACCTCAGCAGTCGTCTCTTCTTCGGGAGCGGTGGTGTCGGGCTCGGGGGCAAGAGTGGTATCGTCCTTACTCGATTCATCGGCAGACGCATTGGGAGTACAACCCAGAACCATCGGCATAATGAAACAGGTCAGAACGAGAAGCGCGAATGATCTGAAAGTGATTTTTTTCATATTGGTTACTTCCTTTCGTTTGATGTGTATATTATACTATATATACAGATAGGAAGTCAAGTGCTTGGCAAAAAAGTTTTGAGTTTGTATTTTTGAGGTTAAAAAAGGTGCCGCGTGATGCGGCACCCAAAGTATGATCAGTATCGCCAAGGCGAAAAATCATCGGGGATATCAAATGGAGCTGTTTTCCAATCAGAGATGTCCTCAATTCCTGCCACCTTGATGCCTTCTCCGTCCAAAGTGAACCAAACGTGAGTCGTGCTGTCATAATAGTGCAAAAATGTGTCGGTCTTATCGCATTTTGATATAAATGCGCTGTAATCGATCTT
>JAZSMP010000363.1:0-11041 GCA_045535915.1 Eubacteriales bacterium
CATTCCCACAAGTATCCCCTCGGTCATTACATCACCGCCAAGTACTGGCACAACGTAGATCCCGACGGTCTCCACTTCACCATTTCCGAAACCGGCTGGGGTAAGGCTCTTTGGGGCAAGCTCTACGGTCAGTGGCTCTGCGAAGCCGCTACCTTCACCTACGACTTCGACCGCTTCCATTCGGAAGACATCCTGCCGATGTTCGCAAAATACCATATCACAACCTTCTGCGCACCTCCCACAATGTACCGCTTCTTCATCAAGGAGGATCTGTCAAAGTACGACCTTTCTTCGATCGAATACGCGACAACTGCGGGCGAAGCGCTTAACCCCGAGGTCTTCAACCGCTTCAAGGAAGCAACCGGGCTTACCATCATGGAAGGCTTCGGACAGACCGAGACCACTCTTTCTGTCGCAAACTTCGTCGGCTCCACGCCTAAGATCGGCTCTATGGGTAAGCCGAGCCCGCTTTACGACGTCGTCGTGCTCGATCCCGACGGAAACGAGTGCAACACCGGTGATACGGGTGAGATCTGCATCCGTACGAATGACAACGTTCCCTGCGGTCTCTTCATCGGTTATTATCTTGATGAAGAAAAGACGAACGAGGTCTGGCACGACGGATACTACCACACCGGCGATCAGGCTACGATGGACGAGGACGGCTATCTCTGGTACGTCGGACGTATCGACGACGTTATCAAGTCTTCGGGCTACCGCATAGGCCCGTTCGAGATCGAAAGCGTCATCATGGAGCTTCCCTATGTTCTTGAATGCGCGATCACGCCCGTACCCGATGAGGTCCGCGGTCAGATCGTCAAGGCTACCATCGTGCTTGTCAAGGGCAAGGAAGGCACCGACGCGCTGAAGAAAGAGATCCAGGAATACGTCAAGACACATACCGCGCCCTATAAATATCCGAGAATCGTCGAATTTGTCGATGAACTTCCCAAGACCATCAGCGGTAAGGTAAGACGTGTCGAGATCCGCAAACACGATCTGGAAAAAATGAAAAAATAAGTACAATTCAAAAAGCAGCCTCCGACGTTTTTTGCGTCGGAGGCATTTTTCATTTTCCTATCGATTTATGATCATCTGTTGCGGGATTATCAATGAGTTCTCCGTGTTCGGTGAAGCGCGAGCCGTGGCAGGGACAATCCCATGAATGCTCTGCCCGGTTGTATTTCAGCGCACAGCCGAGGTGTGGACAGCGCGGAGAGGTCGGGGTCAGGATTCCGACTGCCGACTCAAAGGCATTGACGGCAAGCTGAGGGCGAAGCATTGTTCGCGAGGGTGAAAACACTTCTGCATAGCGGTTAGCTTTACTTCTTACAAGATCACAGAGAATGTCGGCGGCAACCATTGCATTCGTCATGCCCCACTTATTGAATCCGGTTGCAACGAAAAGGTCGGGCGTATTTTTTGAATACTGTCCGATATAGGGTATATCGTCGAGCGTCATGCAGTCCTGCGTAGCCCATTTTTCAACAACTTCGGCATTTTTGTAATACTTTTTTGCAAACTCTTCAAGCTCCTGCCAGCATCCGCCCCTCTTTCCCGTGCGGTGTCCGCCACCGCCGAGGAGCAGGAGATCACCGTAAGTTCTGAAGGACATTCCCTTGTCCGATTCGTCAACGTACATTCCCTTCACCGCACGAGCACCTTTGAGTGCGAGCACGTAAGAGCGATGCTGATAAAGCTTCAGCGGATAGAGTCCGTGCTTATTGAGGATCGGAAAATGAGTTGCTATTATCAGCTTTTTAAATCTGATCTCGCCGCGGTTCGTCACAGCTCTATTTGGCATCAGCTCGGTAACCTTTGTATGCTCGTAAATGGGCAGATCTTTTGCGATCGCATACAGAAATTTCAGCGGATGAAACTGTGCCTGATCCCTCACACGTACAGCCCCCACAAGGTCAAAGGGGAGCCCGCGGGCATCCGAAAGCTCGGCTTTGACACCGATGCGGTTGAGGGCGGCGGCCTCCTTTTCGATCTTTTCACGGCTTTCGAGAGAGTAGACGTAAGAATCCGCCTTTTCGTAACCGCATTCGATCTCGCGGCAAAGTCGGGCATAATCTCCGCACGCGCGAAGCTGTGCCTCGGCGTAAAGCCGCGCTCGACGCTCTCCGAACCGTTTTATCATTTTATCATAGATCAGACCGTGCCCGAGCGTAATCTTTGCGGTTGTGTTTTTCGTGATACCGCCGCAGATCTCCGCAGCTTCTGCCACCATACAGTCCATGCCCGCATTTTTGAGCTTATATGCACACAAAATCCCCGCAATACCGCCCCCGATGATCAGAATATCGGTATTTTTGTTGCCGTCAAGCATCGGGAAATGCGGAGCCTCCGCGTCTTGCATCCAAATAGAGTCCATTATACTTCCTCCGTTTTTGATTAGTTTTGTTCCTATACGGCACTCTTATACACAAAACAGCCTCGGCGGTTCACGGCGAGGCTGGTCTTTAGTATTATTGTTTTTTCATCTGCCTCAAAAAGAGCAAAACAGCCGCGGTCAGCGCGGCGGCTGAATATCCGAGAACCCATAAGAGATGGGGAAGGATCCCGGAAAAATTACCCGACAGAACAGCGCGTTCTGCTTCGACTGCATGAACGAACGGGAGCGCGTATGCTATCTTTTTAAAAGCACCGCCCACGAGTTCAAGATCGAACCACGTGCCCGAAAGCCATGCGGAAAGGTTGGTCAGAAGCGCTCCGCAGATACCGCCGACCTGCTTATCGTTCAGAATACTGCCGAAAAGCAGACCAAGTGCTATGAAAAGAAGAGAAACGGGAATGATAAACACAACCGCGAGTAGAATATTCACCGTAAGCGGCAGACCGAGGATGAGCGCCGCAATATAGCATATAACGCTTTGAGCGACTGCGATCGGTATGATCGGAAGCGTGTACCCGAGGATGAAATCAAAAGGCGTCATCGGGGTCGTATACAGTCTTTGAAGCAGTGAGCTTCCCCTGTCCTTCGATATCAGCGTTGCCGAAAAGAGTGTCATGAAGGAGAGTCCGAAAACGGTGATACCGGGTGTAAGATGACTGATCTCAAACAGCTCTACAGGAATATTCGCCTGAATGGCGCTGAGCAGAAGTATCAGCACCAAAGGAAATCCGAGGCCGAAGAAAAGATTGAGCGGATCGCGCAAAATCTCCTTGGCGTTTCGGTTTGCAAAAGTCAGCATTCTCATTATTCCGCCCCCTTTACGGTTTTGATAAACGCCTGCTCAAAGCTATCGGTCCCCGCCGACGCTTTTATCTTTTCGGCGGTATCACAAACAAGAAGTCTTCCATCCTTCATGATTGCAATGCGGTCGGAAAGCGCCTCGGCTTCCTCCATATAGTGAGTGGTCAGAATGACCGTCACTCTTCCCTTCAGCGCACCGATGATATCCCAAAGCTCGCTTCTGGCAATAACGTCAAGACCGAGTGTCGGCTCGTCGAGGAAAAGGATCTTCGGCTCGCTTATGAGCGCCATTGCAATACTGAGCCGTCTCTGCCAACCGCCCGAAAGCTTTCCCGCCCTTCTGCCGATAACGTTGCCGAGGGACATAAGGCGCGTCAGCTCGTCGATTTTTGCGTGGGTCTTTTCCTTATCAAAGCCGTGTACACCGCAGATCAGTTCAAGATTTTCGCGGACAGACAGGCAGGGAGCAACTGCCGTTTCCTGCGGAGAAACCGAAATAAATGATTTCACCTCATGGCTCTCGTTCCGAATACTTTTTCCGAGCAGGAATGCATCGCCCTCGGTCGGTTCTGTAAGACAGGAAAGCATTTTTACCGTGGTTGTCTTCCCCGCTCCGTTAACACCGAGAAGAGCAAAAAGCTCGCCTTCCTTAACCGAGATCGACAAAGAGTCCACAGCCGTGATCCCGCGGTAGCGTTTTGTGAGAGCTTCTGTTCTTATTGCATCCATTTATTTTCCCTCCGATAAATGCCTTGCACGGATACCCGTATAAACGTCGGTCACCATCTTTGATATAAGCTCGGAATCGAGCTCGAGAAAGGACGTGGCAAGCATCGTTGCGATACCGTGAACGCAGGTCCAACACTCAAGATGCATAAGCTCCGCCTTTTCCCTCGAAATACCGTTTGCATTCATAATGAGTCTAACGGATTCTTCAAAATCCGCCGTAGGAGTCAGATTTCCTCCCTTTCTGTCGCACATAAAAAGCAGTTTAAAAAGCTCGCGCTCCTCTTTTGCAAAACGGATATAAGCCATACCAAACGATTTGTATTGCGGATACTTTCCGCTTGCGACCTCGCGCTCAAGAAATCCGAGATAGCATTCGTAGGCGGCTGTCACAACTGCACCTTTCAGCTCATCCATCGTCGCAAAATTCGAGAAGACCGGCTGGGTCGAGCAACCGAGTGCAGACGCGATGCTCCTCGCGTTTATTGCCGACTCTCCGCTTTTACGAACAAGCTCGAGCGCAATTTCTGTTATATCCTTTTTCGTGATCTTTACTTTTGGCGGCATAATTTATCTCCTATATATCAAGTGTTATATATCATATGTTATTATATCACAAAAATCATCCGCTGTCAATAGCAATTAATAAAAAATATAAGAAGGGGCTGATTCATTAATTGTGGTGAATCAGCCCCAATTATTATATCTGTTAATACTTCTTAGGACGAGGATATGTTTAAAATTTTGTCATATTGAAGCTACGAGCTTGTAGGGGACAGCTCCTCGACGTCCCATTACAGCATAAAATAATTTTGTTGACTAAATTAAAAACTATATTATTATTCTCTTGATTATAATTACAGCAATAATTACATTGAGCTTGGGACGTCGAGGCGCCGTCCCCTACAAGCTCGTAATATTATTTTATCGATAATACTATATATCTCTCGTATTATAATAAATTAAAATTCCGGGGCTGATTGGTTAATTTAAATGACGCAGCCCCTATGTATTTTCACTTAACTATAACAGAAGGCAGCCCGAGTTCGCCGGCAAAGAATCTCATCTCCTCAACGCTTGCATCGTATATGATGGCGCTGTGGTGCGTTGCTCCCGCCTGACTTAGCTTTTCGAGAAATTCGGAAAGCTCGCAAGGCGGCTTGAACCAGCCGCGGACCTTACATTCAAACGCTCTTTCGGGAGCATCAAGCATCTCGATGGGCGAGATAAAGAGACAATATCCGAGTCCGGGCACTCCCTTGTAAAGGTTGATAAACACAGCCTTACCGGGACGGTAACATCCGTAGGAGACCACGGGATCGAGCGCGCCGTCGGCAAAGATGAACTTGATCTTCTTGTATCCGGGTTTGCCCTTGGCGAGAGCGAGGTTATATTCGCCCATATGGCTGATAAGGAGCGAATCGTTCTTCCAGTCGGGGCAGAAGATCTCAGCAAAGGTTGCGCCCTCATACGCCTTACGGAGCGCACCGACGAGGGAGGCTGTCAGAATATCGCCCTCTCCGGCGTAGCCGATACCGCGAGCCATAGCCTTACAAGCCTCGATAAAGGGCATCGCGGTGATCCCGCTGTCGCCGCCGATCTTTCTGAAATTGATCGTGAAGGCGTCGAGTGAATTGTTTTCGATGAATTTTCGGACAGCGAGGCAGTTGCGGACGGTCTCGGCATGCGCCTCGGCGTCGATCGGCTCGATCTCGTAGAAGATCTCCGAATTTTCCTTCATTTCGACTTCGATCTCGGCATCGGTAACCGATTTTCGCAGAGTCTCGATCTCGCCGTCCTTGGGATAAACGGCAGTTACGCCGAATCGTTCGAGAAGGGTCGCGTCGTCGATAAGGAAGTCGCCCATACCATCAAACGAGCCTCCGATCGAGCCCGCGCGGCTCCCCTTGAGTGCACGAGCGGCACACGCCGCCCTCGCGTAACCCGCAACGCGGTCGAGAACATCGGAATGCTCTATATGTCCCGCGCAGATCGCGTAAGACTTACCGCGCTGACGGAGCAGACTGCACATATCCATAACACCGTGGATTCCGTGGCAGAAGCTGATCTCGGCGGGATCCTGCTCGGGGCTGAAATCGTATGTCTCGGTTGTATCAAGAACGATCAGGGGCAGATCGGTGCCCGCGAGGGCATCAATTGATTCAAGCGAGGGAGAATATGCCGCGTGCCAGGTGACAATGCAGTCCGCACCGGCGTTCTCGAATTTCTCAACAGCCGCCTTGAATTCGGGCTTGATACGGCAGAATTCGTTGCGGATGACCTCAAATCCGCGCGCTTCAAGCTCGCATGCGAGTCTTTCATAGAAAGGCTCGAGCCTCGGTCTGCCGACGGCACCGCTTCCGCAATCGTCGTAAAGCTTTATGTAAAAAGGAAGAAAACCTATTTTGATCTTTTTCATAATCCTGATTCCTTTCTTAATTTATGCCGAAAACGCGCGCCGCATTAGCGTACATTATGTCGTTAACGTCATCCTTTGTAAGTCCGAGCTTTTCCGCGGCTCGGCGGAAGGCAAGAAGCTCCTCGTAGATAAAGAGAGTGATGTTGCTTTCGTCGCTCTCGCGCATCTGCTTGTCATTTGAGACATCTCCGTAAAGTCCGCGCGGAACGACGTTGACATATTTTCCGCCGTCGTTTATGCGGTACATACGCATCTTTGTGTAGGGCATATCCGAGCCGTAGAGTACTCTCTGCGGTCCAACGGATTCGATGAGCTTCTCCATTGCGTAGTCATAGACGTTCGCGGAGAAATCGTAATAGAGATTCTTCGTCCTCTTGATAACGTCAAAGGCATCGCCGATGTCCTCATAAACATAAGCTCTGCCGACGTGTGCAATAATGACCTTCGCGTTCGGATATCTTTCATCGATCTCCGCCATCTGCGCGAGATTTACGGGATCACGAAGTCTCATCGCGCGCGGGATATGAAGGATAACGACACCGCCGAGGTCGTTCATTATTTCAAGATGCTCGTGGGGCAGGAAATCGAAAATTCTGATCTCGGATGCGGGGATGTAGGGCGCGCAGTTTGCCTGATACGGCTTGATGCCGATATACCCCTCTGCCATCGCGTTTATAATATCGCGCTTAGTGGTCTTGTAGGACGTGCAGTAGAGGCAGGCGTCACCATGCTGTTTGATGATATCGGTAACGTATTCGTTTACCTTATCGAGATAGCAGGTGGGCGAACCCATAAGCACGGGCGTGACCGTCTTGCCGGGGAAAAGGGTGCGGTTGGTCTCGTAAATGTCCTCGTATGTCATATTGGGAGCAACGAGCTCGGTCCAGCTGACGCATCCCTTGCGCTCCTCGGGCTTTTTGCGCTTCATGCCGTCGGTCCAGACGTGTGCGTGCGCGTCGATTATTTTTTCGGGCAAAAAGTCCGCCAGCTTCCCTTCATAAACTTTTTTATCGTAGTCGGTTAACTGTATTCCAAACATTCTCTTACCTCTTATGATTCGTAAACTTCAAATTCAACTATGCGGAAGTAATGCGGATTTGCATTGACCTCAGCGACAACGCCGTATTTCTGATTGAACGCGGCAACACCCGATGCATCGCGGCTGCGGGGCGCGGTCAGCGCAAACATAACGTACTTCGTCTCGACCTTATCGAAGGAGGCAGAGAACTTATTCGTTGTAGAATCGACCTTTTCGTATTTCAGACCCGAAGCGAGCTTTTCGCCCGAGAAAGCGACGGTCCAGTTTTCGCCATCCATACTTACAAGGATATCAAAACCGTCGATATCGTAAGTCACGCCGCTGTTATAAATGGTAAAGGAATCGATAAAGGTCGCCTCGTCAAGCTCGAACCAGAATCCGCAAAGGTACTTACCGTCCGCCGAAAGCTGACCGTTTGCGTTATATAGCTGTGCAATCGAGGTGTAATCCGCGCACTGAGATTTCGAGAATGTCATCTTGAAATCGGTGTAGGTCGATTTTGAATCCTTATTGTAAACGTACTTTGCGTCTGTCTGGTTTGCGGGATTCGAAATCGTTGAAATACCGAAGGATTCCGTCTTCGCAAGAGACTTTCCGTAAAGCAGATTTATGGTGTACTGCTTGGTCTCCTTGGCACCGCAAAGTACGCAAGCGCGTTCTTTAGTACCCTTTGCCTCTGCGGTTGCGGCGGTAAGCACCTGCCACTCGCCGTAATTATGAGGCATAGTAAGGGTCACGCTCTCCTTTTTGCCGCAGACGCTGCATTCGCGAGCACGCTCGCCCGGTGTCTTACAGGTTGCCGTGCTGACTTCCTTCCATTCGGTGTAGGAATGCGCACCCGTCATCTCGTTGCCCGCCTTGACGATGTAGCTGTCGATCAGCTCCTGAATACGGAGCATTTCGGTGGAGGAAGCAAGAACGTTCTCAAACTGAGTCTCGTATGCTCCCGCATAGTAGGAGGTCGAGCGATTGACAAAGGAATAATCCGCGCCGACTGCGCTTCTCGAGGTGAGCGCACAGTAGGTCATAAGCGCCTTGATATAACCCGTCAGATAGTTCGGGTGAACGTCATCCTTGGTGATAACGAAGTCACTCTTGGTGTATTTGAATTCGGTGTCCTTGATCCTGCCGTTCCAGAGATCGGTCACAAGGTCGCCCGCGGGAATGACCGTCCAACCGTCGGCAAGCGTCTTTTTGAGTGCCGAGCCGGTGGAGGTATTCTTCGTATCGTAATGAGTGATGATCACGGCAAAGCGCGTGTCCTCGGGGAAAAGAGCCGCGATCTGCTTTACCTGATCGTAGGACGACGAGATCGACGCGCCTCTCTGCTGGAAGACGACGACATCCTGATCGTAGAAGGAGTCCATCTCCTTGCCGTCTTTGTTGTTATAATGGTTCGGATGAAGCTCGATCATAAGCTGATAGAGACCGTAATCCTTATAGCTTGAAGGGATTCCGTCCGCTGACGCCTTGTCTCTGCCGTCGGTAAAGCCCGCGCTGCCGTAGGTGAAGTTGGTGACGCTCACCTTGTCGCCAAAGAACTCGGCAACCTTCTCGAAAACGCCTTTCTTTGCCGTGGGGCTTCCGTTATCGTTTATAACGACCTCACCGTAGTACGTCAGCGAGTTGCCCGCAAACATAACCTTCTTTCCGTCAAGAGAGGACTGACCCGCGGGAATGGCTTCCTCGATCTTCTCACCGCATCTCGAGCAAGCAGCCGAACGCTTTCCCGCGTCCTTACAAGTTGCCGCAAGATCGGTAGTCCACGAGCCCATAGAGTGTCCGAGAGGCTCGATGGAAGCGTTAATAACGTCACCGCAAACACACTCTTGCACTACACTGCCCGCGTTCGTGCAGGTAGGATCGGTCTTCTTTTCGGTATACGAATGTACGTGCTCCGTCGCCTCATTCGTTACTAAAGGAGGCTCGGTCGGCTGCGTGCTTTCCTCGGAAGGTCCGGTACCGTTGCACGCCGTAAGGAGCAGAAGTATTGCTGTCACTAAAATAAAAAACGAAAATCTTTTCATTATCTTCCTCCTTATTGGTGAGAAATTCTCCATTTTTTGTAGATTTCAAATTTAGCTTTATAATAATCCGAATATTTCGAAGGAGTAATTTTTGAGCATTCCGATGAAGCGCGCTTAGCGGCAGATGCAATATCTTCGCCATTCTCCATTGCCATCGCAATGATAGCCGCACCGAGTGCGGGCGAATCGGTCTGTTTACTTGCGTAAACTTCAAGACCCGTGACGTCTGCGATCAGGCTCTGCCAGAAGACGCTTGCAGTTGCGCCGCCCGACATCGTGATAGATGAAATATCGGTCATTCCGCTCTTTCTGTATTCTTCAATGACAAGGGCGGTCTCGAACGCCGCACCCTCCATAAGAGCGAGCGCGAGATCGTATTTGTCGTGTCCTATCGAAAGACCCGCTATATGCGCGCCGAGGCTGTTTCCTATCAAAAGACCCGTTCCCGTCGCGGAAGGACGGAAAAAGAGATTATCATTCTTACCTTTTCGCTCGGCGGCGCCCGCGGAAAGCTCGGAAAGTGATGTTCCCGTCAGCTTTGCAAGCCATTCAAAAGCCGCGCCGATGCCCGTTACGGTGGAAAGCGCGCCGTATCCGCCCGCGGGATGGATACAGGGAGATATTCTGCTTTCGCCGAAGAGCGGTGTTTTGGTCACTCCGAAGAGCACCCATGCAGTACCCGTGGCAAGCAGAAGCTGACCCGTATTTACAGCACCGCTTCCGACCGATGCGCAGTACTGATCGTGCGCACCGTTATAGACGCGGACGGACTCGTTAAGTCCGGTCTCCTCGGCAACTTTCCGTGTCAGATTACCGACGAAAGCTCCCGTGGGAAGTGTTTTCGGCAGTTTTTCTTCGAAAAGCGCGAGGTATTCGAGAAGATCCGCGCTCATTTCGCGCTTGTTTATATCGTAAAGACGCCTGATCGCGGCGCAGGTGGGATCCTCAACGCAATTGCCCGTAAGCCTTTGATTGATAAAACCGAGAGTTGACGGCACCAAAGACGCGCTTTGGTACGTTTCGGAAATATTCCGCTTCATCCAGAGAAGCTTTGCCGCGTCGGCATTCGGCTGTATTCTCCAGCCGTATCTTTGATAAAAGATATCTGCGCCGAATTTGCTTTTCAGCTCCTCGGATTCGAGTGTGGCGCGGTTGTCCATCCAGGAATAAGCGGGAGTCAGCGTATCTCCGTTTTCATCAAGCAAAACGCTTGCACCGCCCTGTGCCGAGACCGATATTGCGCGGATCTCACCGATATATTTAACCTTTTCTGCGATCTCACGGATAGCGGTCACGGCGGCGTCATACCAATCCTCCGCATTCTGCTCAGCCTCGCTTCCCTTGGCGCGAAGCTCATACGAGCACTTTACCGAAGCTACGCACTCGCCGTCCTCAGTGAGCGCAAGTGCCTTAAGCGAAGTCGTGCCGACGTCGATTCCTATGTATATCTTTTTCATTTTGATGCTATTTCGTCAATTTCGCCGCAGATGAAGTCGATCGCATCGCGGTCGGCAATGAGCGGAGGCTTGAAGAGCACTGCGGGCAGGCAGTTCTGCTTATAGATCTGTGCGCTGGCGTCGATGCAACGCTCGTGAAGTTCGCCCATAAACTTCTTGGCTTCCTCAACGTTT
>JAZSMP010000029.1:0-2443 GCA_045535915.1 Eubacteriales bacterium
GGCTTTGATAAAGCACTTGAACGCTACGCCGATATGTCTGCGGAAGAGATCTATGCGGATGTGCTGAAAGGCGGGTGGGTAATAATTTACGATAAAAAAAGCCAAGAAGTTGTTTCCATAGAGCTGTGGCGAGAGTTTTTAGACAAAGTGATAAATGGTGCAGAGGCTACTGTTTTTATCGCATATTACTCAGAAAATAGTTTGCTTCAAGAAACCGCAATTAATGATTCTCAAAATATTGATAGCTGTCAGCTTGTTTTGGTTGAAGTAAAATATGACAGAAATGTGTTCGTTAAATCAACTATGTGGTATCAGCCACGGTTTGGATATTATTCTTCAGAATATGCTTATCTGCTCGCGGAAAAGTCCAAAACAGAAGATAGAACAATTTATTTTTTAGCCAACTCGCCTAATGATCGCATCTCTCAAAATACTGATGGTATTTATTTGGATAATATCTTAGCTGAAGGATTGATATCTGTTTGGAATAACTAAAAAACCAACTTGTTCAAAATTTCAAAAATTTACGGAGGGTCAAAATGAAAACAATGAAGATGAATTTATTGATGATCCACATTGTATAGATATTACAAATGAAACCGATGTTCAAGAAGGAGATATAGTTGTTTTTTATAATGGTGATTTGGCTGTACATTCTGCTATAGTGGATAGTATAACTTATCAATCTGGCGAATGGAATATTGAATGTGTTTCAAAATTTCATGATGAGGGAATTTATTTGCATAATATAGATGAGACTTCAGATGTCTATACATACGATGATTATGAATTTTACCGTTATACCCAAGGAGAACACTACCTTTCAATAAACGAAGACAACGGAGAAAGCGGCCACACATTTGTATGTGCTGCAGAAAAAACTGTGAATGGCGTGCTTAAAACCTGCTCTTACACAACCGAATGCGATAGCGTTTTCAGCTATACTTATGTTAATTCGTCTTATCATCGCATATACTGCCCCGACTGCTATTATTCCGAATACGTAGATCACGATCTGTATATGTACTCCGCCGCTCCCGAGGATTATGTGGTGAAATGCTACGACTGCAATTATACCGTCGAATGCTGGGAATCTCCCGAATACTACGGAAACAGTAATGAAGGGCATTGGGTGGACTGCCCCTGCGGTTGTTATTCTTTCTTTGAGGAACACAAGTATCACTTTTCGACTCAGGGAGTAGGAAGTCATTACGCGATTTGCGAACATTGCTACTATGAAGCGGAGCTTTCGCATAAGTGGGTAGATACCGGAAGCGAGCTTGAATGCGTTGACTGCGGAGAAACTATCTCATATAGCCAGATGAACAGCATAGGAGATCTCACCGACGAGGAACTTGCCATTCTTGTAACCTTCCTTCCGGAGGATAAGCTCGAGACGTTGATCGCCTCTTTCCCCGAATCTGACCTCGCGCGCGTCACCGCGATCCTCCCGACGGATGACGATGTGCTTTTGACAGAATAAAAAATCATAATGACAACAGCCCCATGCGCATAAAGCGGATGGGGCAAGTGATTTATCAGGGTTCTGTCTGATACTCGTTTAAGGATCTGTAACTAAGGGCGTTTTACGCAAATATTAAGCACAAGCGCAAAGCACGAAAGGCAGAGAAGAAGCACAAACGGTGCGACGAAGCCGTCTGTCGCCGTGCGGAGGCTTGCGCATGCGGTGGCGATGAAGGATGCGGCAAAGAGGTTGAAGTTGACGATGCTGTAGTTCGTCGCGAAATATTTCTGACCGTAGAAGGACGAAGCAAACGCCGAGCCGACCGTGGGGCATGAGCCGTAGGAGAGTCCGACAAGGCAGAGTCCGACGATGCAGAGGGGCAGAGATTCGAACAAGACAGATACGAGAGTGAGTCCCGCGGCAACGATGGTCAGCACGTTCGACGCAATCATGGTAAAGCGTCTGCCCGCGGCGTCAAAGAGTGCGCCGGTGAGTATTCTTCCGAGACCGTTACAAGCCGAGAGAACGCCGACGAGCGTTGTTGCGAGCGCGGCTGTCGCTCCTGTCGAGAGTGCGAGGTCCTTGGCAAAGCTGATAACCGAATTGCCGACCGCGACAAGGCAGGTCATATATACAAAGCTGATCCAGAAGGACGGGCGCGAGAGCATCTGCAGGGGAGACAAGTCCTTGACCTCGAAGCTCTCCTCTTTCTTTTTTGTTTTCTTTTTACCCTCGGGGAATACTACTTCCGCGGACGGCTTGCGGATAACGAATCCCGCGAGGCAGATCATTCCTGCCATGATGATGCCGAACCAGAGGAAGGTCTTTCTCCATCCGAAATTTTCGTTTGCGAAAAGCGCATCGAGAACTGAGCCAAATACGAGCGAGGTCATGCCGAAGCCCATAAGAAGACAGCCCGAGCAGAATCCGCGCTTGTCGGGGAACCAGGCGTTTACCGAGGAGATGATGACGTTATAA
>JAZSMP010000307.1:0-1650 GCA_045535915.1 Eubacteriales bacterium
GACCGCTTGGCCTCCGACTTGAGATGACCTTGCTTGTAGCGGAGGAGGCACTCGAGGAGTTCCCCGATGACGAGACCTTCCGTTACCGTCGCGCTCGCGATCTTTATACCATAGGCAAAAGAAAAAAGACCGAAAGGGCACCGAGAAATCATTATCTCTCACAGGCTCGTCTGGCTTTTTTGTCGCTTTGCGGTTCTTATCCCGACGACGAATGCTATAAATCATACCTTGCACTCACGGAGTTTGAGCTCGGAAACCGTGAGCGTGCGCTCGTCCTTGCCTACTCGCTGAAGGACGACAGGGCGCGCGGCAATATGGTTACCGAATTCCGCGGTGGGGATGATAAGATCAAGTATGAGCAAAACAATTTTTACAGTGATTTTGTAAATCTCTTCAACAATCTTATGAAGATAAACACCCGCGAATCGATAAATGCGGTGTATGCTTTGCTTGACGCGCTGATGCCCGAGAGCAAAAGGTTTTTCAGCGGTTACAGCGGACTTTTGACGAAAGATGCACATCTTTGCCTTGCTGAGGGCGATGTAGATGGATTCGCGGAAAAATACAGAATGGCGTATGATGCGGTAAAGGCGCGTAAAGACCTACCGCAAGAGCGCATTTCCTACACCGATCCGCTTTTTGATCATCTTTCATACGTGCCGGATTATAATGTACGAATAGAGGGCTTCGTTTACTGGCTTGCGGCTTCGGATGAAGCAAGCCATCCCGCGCTTCTCGATCTCCGCCGCGAGATTGTGCGCGACTGCATTTCCTGTCGCATCATCCGCGCGGATGAATGGCAGAAATATTTCAATTTCTGCAACACACACATCTGTGATGATTACAACCTGAACTTCGGAATGTGCTGGTATATTCCCGAGGAGGAGCAGGATGCGTTTAATAACTCGCTTGTGGGCAAAAACTGGTGTCACGAGCGGCTGATGGAGAATAATAAAGATCAGATCGAACGCGTTATCGGCGGCGGGCTCGCGCGCGGCACAGTGGCGAGGTGCGGCGATTCGTTTTACGCATACTGCCATTGCGGACTGAAGGAGTCGTTTGAAAATCTTCCGGGGGACGTGAAAAATATAATCACCGCGCCCGAGGGTTCGAAAATATGCTCGATAGTCGAAATTATGACGGCAAAATGCTTTATTGGCTGCGGAATCGAGGAAAAGCTGATCGATATGACGCTTGAATGGCACAAAGCCCGTGGCTTTACCCACGCCGAGGCATATCTTATCGAGCGGATATTCAGATTCCGCGAGCCGAGCAGATTTGACGAAATGCTCGCGATATACAAGAACGCGGGATTTGAGATCATCCGCGATCTGACGAACGAGCTTGACGGAAGATATTATATTTTGCAAAAAGAGCTGTGATTTTCCCCAAAAAGCTTTAAATTATCCCTAAAAACATATTATTTATCCCAAATATTGTTTTTTGTCAAAAAGCATGATATAATTATTGCCGAAAGGAGTGATATTATGAAATATATTTCAAGAGATCGGCTGTGCGATTTTGAGGTCCACGACAGCGAGTGGAGCTTCATTTCGTGGGAGGACGGAAATCTGACCGTCCGAATCCGGATGCTCAATATCCACAAGGACGCACAGCAGAACGACTGCGGCAAGGATATGGAGATAAAGG
>JAZSMP010000117.1:0-1641 GCA_045535915.1 Eubacteriales bacterium
CGCTTCGCGAGAATGATAATCTGCTTACGCAGAATGAAAACCCGCTTCGCGGAATGATAATTTGCCTACGGCAAAATGATAATCGGCAAAGCCGAATGAAAGGTATCTTTTTTCGCAAGCTCAAAAAGCATTTTAAATAAATGAAAATTTCCGAGCGCAGCGACGGAAATTCACCGCAACTTTACACTTTCCACTTTCCACTTTTCACTTCTACAGAAAGGATCTCCGGCATGAAGAAAAAAGTATTATTTGCCGTTTTGGGCATTATCACCGTTCTCCTGACCGTTTTTGCCGTGATTTATTTCACCCGCAATGCCTCAGCCCCCACAGATCCCGTTGAAGAGGCGATGAAAACGTTTACGATTTACACCGAAGAGGGATTCAGACTCTATCTTTCGGAGGACGGAAGCTATTATACCTTCGGCGGTGTCAGCAATTTTGAGGGCACCGAGCTCGTCATCCCCGCATATTACAACGGTATACCGATTACGAAAATATCCAACGGCGCCCTCACTCCGAACCGCAAAAATCTCAAGTCGGTGTCCATTCCCGATACCGTGACCGAGATTAATTCAAGTTTGAATTTCTACTATTTGGAAGAATACCCGTTGGAATTCAATCAATACGTGCACGGATATTACCTCGGCAACGAAAACAATCCCTATCACGCGCTTATGTTTTACGATCCGAATTACGGTAAGCAGGCAAAAGTTCATCCGGATACCAAGGTCTTATCCGACGGCGCATTCGATGAATGCAGATTATTGACCGAGGTCATTCTGCCAGACGGACTTCTGAGCATCGGCACCCACGCCTTCTTGCGATGCGAATCCTTGAAGCATATCACGGTCCCCGACAGTGTGACTTATGTCGGCGAATATACGTTCTCTCGATGCTCCTCTATTGAAAAAGCTGTACTCGGCTCGGGTATCACTGAGATCAGCGACAGGATGTTCACCCGCTGCTCTTCTCTGACGAGCGTGGAATTCCGCGGAAAGATCACGCGCATCGGAGATCAGGCGTTCGAATTAACCTTATCCATTGAGAGCTTCGAGATCCCCGAAAGCGTCACCGAAATTGCGGCAAACGCCTTCAAAAACTCTTCACTGAAAAAAATCATCATTCACAAGGGCGTAAAGAGCATTTCTATGGCCGCATTCCCCGAGACGGTCGAATATAACGAATATGGTGGCGGTCTTTATCTCGGCGACAGCCAAAATCCGTATTTGTACCTTGTGGGTATCAAGGACACGGAAGCCGATTCTCTCGTCCTTCACCCCGACACATATTCGGTATCACAGCAAATAATTCCTATGACTTCCGCGCTCACGAGCCTTTCCGTTGAGGGCGGAAAAGGAAAATATCTCTATTCGTCAGGTAACTGCATCATCAGAAAGGAAGACAAAGTCCTTCTTTGCGGCATCGGAACGTCGGTCATCCCCAAAAAAGGGATCAAGGAGATTGCGCCTTATGCCTTTACCAACTGCGAAAATCTCAAAAACGCCGTGATACCCGACACCGTAAAAATTATCGGAGAATATGCATTCTACAAATGCAAAAACCTTGAGTCCGTCACCGTTCCGAAGTCAGTCATCGAGATTCCCGAACATTGCTTTTACAGTTGCGAGCTCTTAAGCGAGG
>JAZSMP010000351.1:0-16497 GCA_045535915.1 Eubacteriales bacterium
TCAAGCATCGAGTTCATATCCGTTTCAATAACTCCCGGCTCAACGCAGTTGACTGTAATGCCGGAAGGTCCAAGCTCCTTTGCAAGTGCCTGTGTAAGTCCGCGCAGTCCGGCTTTTGATGCCGAATAATGAACCTCGCAGGACGCGCCCAGACGTCCCCATACAGAACCCACGTTTATGATCTTTCCGCTCTTCTGCGCTACCATCAACTTTGCCGCTTCTCGCGAGAGGGTGAAGGCGGAAGTGAGATTCGCGTCAAGCATACGTCGCCATTCATCGTCCGAAATATCCGTGAAAAGCGAGAATCCCGCAACACCCGCACAATTGATCAGCACATCAATGCCTCCAAGGTATTCAATTGCCTCTGTGAACGCAGATTTTGCGCTCTCGGTGTCCGAAACGTCAGCTTTGATCGAGAAGGCACCGGTTTCATTCGCGATCTCCTCGGCGGCTTTTTCGGCGTTATGGTAGATAAAAGCTATCTTGTCGCCGAGCCTCGCGAAATATCTTACACAAGCTGCGCCGATACCGCGCGAGCCGCCGCTTATCAGAATTCTTTTTTTCATTATGCACCTCTGCATTTTTTCTATATGAATTATACCATAAAAAAATAAAATCTGCAAGAGAAATATTTACTTTCTTATATCTTTGTGATATAATTATTTTAGAAAAACAATCAGAGGTGACGAAATGTACGGTGAAAACGGCAATCCGAGTACGATAGAAAAATACCGCCCGTTTGTTTATTGGCGCGATTCGGGTCAGAGTGCAGAAGAAGTCTTCGAGCAGGTCAGACTCTCTGCCGCCGCGGGAGTAGGCGGTTTTATACCTCTGCCAATAAAGGATAAAGACCTCGCGCCCGAGGAGATAACAGCACGTTTCAAGGAGTTCTATGCAAAGCTCCTTCCCGCAGCGGAATCCTATTCACTGCCCGTAGCTTTTACGCTTGCAAAGTGCATCGAAAAGACTGTCGTTGCCGCTGAAGATGCCCTTTGGGAAAACAATATGCGTGCACGCAAGCTCAAGCGAGTGACTCATTATTGCACGCAGGACGAAAAGGTCTCTTGGGATGTCGCTGCTGGTACTCTGCTATCAGTCGTCGCCTATAATGAAGACTATGATCAAGTAATTGATCTCAGAGAATATATTGAAGATGGCGTTATATCCTACAATCTGCCTCGCGGAAACTGGAGAGTCGTGCAGTTTCTTTCAGTCGCGGATGAAGATTCCGACAGAGTGAATATCCTCTCGCGCGAATCCTGCGATTCCTATTTTGAAGCGGCTTATTCTATTTTTGCTGAAGTTTTTGATAAATATATCGGTAAGACCCTGACACACCTCAATTATTCGGGACTTGCCTACAAGGCTGTCAACCGCCACGACTGGAGTGATCATTTCAATGAAGTGTTTGAATCCCGTTACGGTTTTGACCCCGCGCCTTATTATCCTTATCTCTTTACCACAGATGGCAACAATGCGCCCAGATATAAGGCACTTTTCTCGGACTGCCGCGCAAGAATGCTCCGTGACGGTTTTATTGCCGCAGCCGAAACCTTTGCAAAAAAGAAGGGACTTTCTCTCATCGGCACCCTCGCCGAAAGCAAGTCCACACAGTGTGCTCCTATGACGGGAGATGCCCTTCTCAACAACACAGCAACACCGGGCGCAGTATTTGACCAGGGCTACCTTTACGGAATCAATTCTGTCAAAATTGCCGCGGGCGCAGCATTCGGCAGAGCGAAGAGAGATATCTTCGTTGAGCTTTACCGTGATTACAAGGATAAATCCTATGGCGTATTGATGCGCGATGCGGTGCACGCTTTTGCAAGAGGTGCCAATCTTCCCGCACTTCACCTGCCGCCCCCAAAAGTCTCTGACCAAAAGATGTCCTCGAGGCTCCTTCGCTTCACGGCTTCCATGCGTACCGCACTTAAAGACGGCAGACAGGTTTCGGATATAGCTGTGATCTACCCGATCTATTATCTCCATTCATGCGTTAATATGTACAGCGCGGATATCTCGGGATTCGAATACGCCGATACCCCCGCCGATGCCGATTATATGTCCGTCATCAACAGCATTTGTCTTTGTGCCGGACACGATGTAACACTCCTTCACCCCGACGTAATCGCACGCAGCGCACGTCCCGAAAACGACCGACTGCGTCTTACCGGAGTCAGTGATGAAGGCGGATTCAGAGTAGTTGTCCTGCCTGCACAGAGAGTTGCCTCCCTTGCATGTATGCGTGTCCTCCGCGACTATTTCGATGCCGGCGGACGAATTATCGCAACAGGTGTTCTCCCCACAAGAGCATTTGAATTCGATCCGAAAAATCCCGATAAAAATGATAAAGAGGTTGTTGCGATCACCGAGCATATTTTCGGAAAGGATGCGCTCGATCCTTGCGTTATGAAGGAATATTGCACAAACACATCGCCCGCGGGCGGAAGATCATTCTTCCTCTATTTTTCAAAGACGGGTATTGACGGCGTCAGCATGGTCAACAGCGTTGATCTTCGCCGAGCATTGTCTGCGTTTAAAATCGGATATGATGTTTTTGCACCCGAGATGCCAAAGTATGAAACTACGGGCGCGCTTAACGCAAGCTTTAATGAATACTCCCGTCTCGGACTGCAGAAGCATCTTCCCGACGGCGGAATGTTCAACCATATACATAAGTGCATAGGAAGCAAGGATATATATTTCTTTGCCAATACGGCAAACCGTGTTTCGGATACTCCGATATTCATCAGAGGCGCGCATATTCCTCTTTGCTACGATCCCGAAACGGGGGCAAAATGGAATGAGGATTACGAATACGTTTCGGTTTACGGAAGAGTTTACACACGTTTCGAAATTTCCATGCAGCCGACGACCGCTCTCGTCGTTGTTACCGACGGCGGTGCAGAGCGAAAGCTTACGATAGATCCCGCGTCCTTGCGCGATTGTACCGAAGAAGCCATCGGTAACGTATCTTTCAAACAGAAAGGAAATCACAATGCTAAATAAAAAAATAGCAAGAGCTTTTGCTTCTTGCATGGTACTTGTATTATTGTTGCTCAATTGCACATCCTGCCTGACTTTTAATTTTTCGGGAATAGGCGGAGGAGGTCTGCCTGAGGCGGACGGATGTTATCTTGACGGCAAAAAGGTCGAGATTATCTTCCCCGAAACAGAAAGCCGCCTTTACAAGAAGATGAGCAATGAAGAGAAGACGGTATATAACGCCGCATACACCGCATTATACCGGGGATATAGCGAGTTCGTTCTCAAAAATGTAGATTATCAGAAAATACTTGATATCTACGGCGATGCTCTGACCGCAGTGATTTATGATTTTCCCGAGTTTTTCTGGCTGAACGGTTACGTCAAGGCAAATGCAGAATACCAGACCGGATCCGCAAACGGAAATGTTACCGTAACTATGGGAATATATGATTATTGGAACGACAGCAATCTCCCCGAAGCGCGTAAGACTTTCAACGAAAAACTTGATGCGCTATGGAAAGATGCCCGCGAGGTGCGGGATTACTGGGAAAGAATCAAGTTTGTTCACGATGCGATAATCGACATGACGTCATACGATCAGGAAAGCTATGAGCTTGGAGATGCCGCCGATGCAATGATGGATGCTTACTCGAATTCCGCATACGGCCCTCTTGTTGAAGGTGTTGCTCTTTGCGGAGGATATGCAAAGCTTTTTGAGCTTGTTATGAACCGTCTCGGTTACGTATGCGAGTATATTACGGGTACAGCGGACGGAGGACCTCATGCCTGGAATCTCCTTTGGCTTGACGGTGAATATTATCACGTTGACGTTACGTGGGACGATCCCGACAGAGAAGACGGTATGCGCCTTTACAATTACTTCTGCGTCAATGACGCTATGATAGAAAAAACTCATACCGCCGATTCCGAATACAAAGATGTCAAAGCATCTTCCACTAAGTATAATTACCATGTACACGAATCGCTCTATCTTGCAAAATACGATTATACTTCAGTTGAAAATATCGTAACTGCCAATAAGTCTGAAAAGGTCATTTCTATAAGATTTGCAGACAAAAAAGTAAAAGAAGACGCCGTCGCCGATCTTATAGACAATTATAAGTTCTACGATATTCTCGGAAAAATAAACAAGGATACGTATTCTTATATCAATGACAACGATTTGTATATTCTGACCTTTATCATCGAGTAACGGTTATTTTGTTAGCTCTGCTCGGAGAAATTCCACGATCTTTTTCTCCTCTCGCGATACCTTGACCTGCGTAAGTCCCAAAGCCTCTGCGGTCTTCTGCTGAGTCATGTCTTTGAAATATCTTAAAGAGATTATCTGCCTCCAAAGCGGGGGCAGAAGTCTTATAGCCTGAGAGAGAGCAATTCTGTCGCGCGCGTGCTCGATCTCGAGAAGTCCGTCGCCGTCGGGGATGCGGTCGTAAAGACAAAGCCCTTCGCCGTTTTCTCCTTGGGTTTCCGAGAGGGAAGCGACCGGACTTATCGCGTCAAGCGCCGCTGCGGCCTCTTCGGGTGATACACCGCATCTTTCCGCAAGCTCGGAGAGATGCGGTTCTTTTCCCGTTTCACTGATTATTCTGGTCTGCTCGCGCATAAGCTCGCTTCCAAGCTTTTTTACGGCACGTCCGACCTTTATCGGACCGTCGTCGCGCAGATGCCTTCTTATCTCGCCGAGGATCAGCGGAACCGCATAAGTAGAGAACGCCGTACCGCGCTCGAGATCAAATGATCTGATCGCCTTGAGCATTCCTATCGTACCGATCTGAACGAGATCCTCGTATTCGCACCCGCGCCCGCAGAATTTCAGCGCAATATGACGTACAAGTCCCATATTTTCGCAGATGAGCTTTTCTGTTGCCGCTTCGCATTCAGCGCCCTCGCTGTTTTGCGCAAGGTAGATAAGCTCTCTGTTTTTTTCGTTTGAATATGAATTCATATCATTTCTCCTCAATTGTTATGTATCAAGAGGAGCTTTTGCCCTGAAGCCTCCGTATGAGCGTTACGCTCGTGCCTTTACCGGGTACCGATCTTATTTTTACGCTGTCGGAAAATCCTTCCATAACGGTGAATCCCATTCCGCTACGCTCGCCCGCGGCATCGGTCGTGAAAAGCGGCTCGCGAGCTTTTGCGATGTCGGGAATTCCGATACCCTTGTCCTTCACGGTCATTATTACTGTTCCATCCTCGCGAAGTTTGATCTCAAGGCGGATCATACCGATCTTATCGGGATAGGCATGGACTGTGCAGTTCGTTACCGCTTCTGAAAGAGCACATTTAATATCCGATAATTCGCTTGCCGTGGGATCGAGAGAGGCTATGAACGCTCCCGCTGCCGCACGTGCAAAGGCTTCGTTCCGCGAATGCGAAGGAAAATCGAGTTTCATTTCGTTGCAGATAGGAGAAAGCTTGGGTCTCCCGCCCGATTTCTTGTCTTTCATTTTCTACTCCTTTATTTTAAAACCGTTGTCATAATTCTTACTTTCTTGTCGAATCCCGTCATAGTCAGCATTTTCATTACGGGCTCGGATGGGTTGCGCAAAGACAGATTTCCTCCGATCTCGCGCATCAGCGCATATCTTCCCATGATGAATCCGAGCCCCGAACTGTCCATAAAATCAACGCCCGACATGTCGAGAATGAGGTGTGTCGGCGTTCTGTTCCAGATTATGTTGTCTACGTCGCGTCTCATAGCCGATGCCGAATGATGGTCTATTTCACCCGCGACCGAGACAACAAGACCTTCTGGCGTAGCTGCGAAACGGTAGATGCAGTTGCTTTTTATCATGCAAAAATCCTTCCTTTTTTGATTTTATTTTATCACCGAGGACTTGAGAATAGTGTCGAAGTGCGCAGGGCTAAGTATTTTTATTGATTTTTTTCGAAATAACTTGAAAAAATGAAAACAGTATGATATACTATCTATGTGTGAAAGAAAGGAGGATGCAAATGTATCTGCTGAAAAAACTCGGTATACCGCTTGCCGCACTTCTTATATTGTCGGTGTTGGCGCTTATTACCGTTGTTTTGCTGTACGAAAATAACGGCTTGCAGCTTCCGAATTTCGATCGCCCGCAGACCGAAGTACCCGAAACCGAGCTTCCGATCTCCACGGAAGAATCCACCCAAATGAATATAGAAAATTATTATACCGTATTGTCAGGAGGAAACAAAAATGAATAAGCCTTATCCAACCCCTCATATTAACGCAACTCCCGAGGATTTTGCCAAGACAGTCCTTATGCCCGGCGACCCTCTTCGCTCGAAATTTATTGCAGAAAACTTCCTTGAAAACCCCCGACTTGTAAACAACGTCCGCGGCGTTCAGGGTTATACCGGAACTTACAGAGGAGTTCCCGTTTCGGTTATGGCATCCGGTATGGGTATGCCTTCGATCGGAATTTACAGCTACGAGCTCTATAATTTCTTCGGAGTAGAGAACATCATCCGCGTGGGTTCCGCAGGTGCTATGCAGGAAAATCTCCGCGTCCGCGATATCGTTATCGGACAGGGAGCTTCCACCAACTCGAACTATGCTTCCCAGTATTGCATCCCCGGAACTTTTTCCGCAATTTCGAGCTACGATCTTCTTCGCGAGGCTGTAAACGCTTGCGAGGAAAAGGGCGCGAGATACCATGTCGGTAATCTTTATTCTTCGGATACCTTCTATTGCGACGACGAAACCGCAGCAGGTAAATTTATGAAGCTCGGATGTCTTGCTGTCGAGATGGAAGCTGCGGCACTCTATATGAATGCCGCACGCGCGGGAAAGAATGCGCTCGCTATTTGTACGATATCCGACCATCTGCTCACAGGAGAAGTCACGACAGCGGAAGAGAGACAGAAT
Organism: Eubacteriales bacterium; assembly: GCA_045535915.1. GTDB lineage: Bacteria > Bacillota > Clostridia > Oscillospirales > CAG-272 > CAG-390. Next base: position 6,863 of record JAZSMP010000351.1, read on the forward strand.
TCCTTCACTCAGATGATGGAAGTGGCTCTCGAAGTCGCCGTTGCGATGAATTAAGATAATGGAAAATAACATCAAACGCGTATTTCTCATAGTACTTGACAGCTTCGGCATAGGCGCCGCCCCCGACGCGGAAGCTTTCGGCGACAGCGGATCCGATACCCTCGGCGCCGTTGTAAAATCAAAAAACTTCAATGCACCCAATCTGACGAAGCTCGGCCTTTTCGCTATTGAAGGACAAAAAGAAAAAGCTCCGGAAGGAGCGATCGAAAATATCACCGGAGCTGTTGCCCGTCTGCGCGAGCTTTCTAACGGAAAGGATACCACCATCGGCCATTGGGAAATGGCGGGGATAGTATCCGAAAAACCGCTTCCCACCTACCCGAACGGATTCCCCTCTGACGTTATAGAAGCCTTCAAAAATGAGACGGGAAGGGGAGTACTATGCAATCTTCCGTACTCGGGTACACAGGTTCTTGCCGATTATGGTGAAGAACACCTCCGTACCGGTGACCTTATCGTCTATACGTCATCCGACAGCGTATTTCAGATCGCGGCGCACGAGTCGCTTGTTTCACCGGAGCAGCTTTACGAATATTGCAGGATCGCAAGAAAAATACTCGTCGGCAACCACGCTGTCGGCAGAGTTATCGCGCGTCCCTTTGAAGGCGAAGTCGGCAGCTTCACCCGTACGCCACGACGCCACGATTTCTCGCTTGAACCCACAGAGAATACAATGCTCGATTCTCTCAAAGCAGAAGGCTTTGAAGTTATCGGTGTCGGCAAGATAAATGATATTTTTGCAGGCAGAGGTCTTACCGAGTACACCTACAGCGAATCAAACGCCGACGGCCTTTGCAAAACAAGCGAGATTGCAAAACGCGATTTCCGCGGCCTTTGCTTCACAAATCTCGTTGATTTCGATTCCAGATTCGGACACCGCAGAGATATCGACGGCTATGCTTCGGCTATCTCGGAGTTCGACGCATGGCTCGGAGGATTTCTTCTCGAAATGCACGATGATGATGTCATCATCATCACCGCCGACCACGGATGCGATCCCTCATACACCAAAACCACCGACCACACCCGCGAATACGTGCCGATGATCATCGCGGGTAAAAAGATAACTCCTGTCGAGCTCGGCACAATCGACGGCTTTGATACGGTTGCGGCGACAGTCTGCGCTATGCTTGGCTCTGAGACCTTCTACGAAGCTCCCGGAGTCGCGGGACTTGTCTGCGAGGGCAAAGAGCCGACTGTGGCAGAACTGCTCACACTCGCCGAAAAAGCGCGTGAGAACGCATACGTCCCCTATTCGCATTTCAAAGTGGGCGCCGCGCTTCTTTGTAAATCTGGCAATATCTTTCTCGGCTGTAACGTTGAGAACGCTTCATACGGCGGCACGATCTGCGCTGAAAGGAACGCATATACGACAGCCATCGCCGCGGGCGAACGCGAGTTTTCGGCAATTGCGATCTGCGGAGGCATAAACGAATCTATTGAGGAATGTCTCCCCTGCGGCATCTGCCGTCAGTTTATGGCTGAATTCAGCGAAAACGGCGATCTCCTCGTTGTGACCGGCAACGCCCGCAGACCGAATATCTACCCTCTGTCAATGCTTTTGCCTTATTCCTTTACCGGAAGTGATATATCATAAAAATAACGGATGTTGCCGAGGCAACATCCGTTATTTTCAGTTGAATTTTTCAAGATATTCGTCGCAGTATTTTTTGATCTGCACCATATCGCGGCTTGCGAGTATCTCGGGGAAGTTGGTGGTCGAGTCTTCAAAACCGTAGTGATCCGATATGTATTTATCAAAATCAAGGACTTTTCCGCAGAACGAAAGATCGGTGATTTCCGCGGAAATGCCCGTCATAGCGGTGACGCACATCTGCGCGGTGATATAGCCGCAAAGCGGATTTTCGTGGAAGCCGTCACTCGCGCTCTGTTTGACTATGAATGAGTTCTTATTGTATTTGCATTCCGCATCAACGATCTCTGCGTCGCCTACCCAAATGTCGTAAACGAGATCGCCCCAGGGAATGATCTTCACGCCCCTTTTCCGCAGATAAGGAAAAGCGGAGTATATCTCATTATGTTTATGACTTGCCGTATAATTGTGATTAAGGTAGTAAAACTTTACTTCAGGATTTGCAAAACGGCTCATAACGGTTTCAACGTCTCGGATGAAATTCGGATTATTCCGTCCTGCTTCGGACATGAAAACGTCAGTATAAGATTCAAGGTCGTAGCCGCCGAGAAGGTCAATGCCTGCCGTCGGATATTCCGCACCGTCACCTGCGGGAGTGAAATCGGCAAGGATTCGTCCTCCGTGAGTCGCATCGGTTACGCTGATATCCAATCCGTGCTGCTTGCATATTTGATAAAAATACGCGCGGTCGTTCTGTCTTTTAGTATAGTCAATGAAATCTTGCTCGTCAAGACGCCAGGTCTTGCCGGTGTAAACGCAACCTCCGTAGTAAATGAATGAGTTCCCGATAAAAATTGCTTTTCTCATAATATCACCTCGAAAATATTATAGCACCGCACCGAAAAAATGTCAACAAAAACTCTTGCGCAATCGGAAAAAATGTGGTAAAATAAAAGAAAAAGGAGGAACGTGATATGACTAATGAAGTTTTGAAAGTAATATACGAAAGAAGAAGCGTAAAGAAATATTCGGATAAACCCGTGCCTGCAGAGATTCTCGATGAGATCCTTAAAGCCGGAAGCTGGGCGGCAAACGGAAAGGCGTGGCAGGCGCCCGTTATGGTTGCCGTGACCGATCCCGAGACCCGCGAGACACTCCGCCGTCTCAACGCCGAGATACTCGGCAATCCCGAAGCAGATCCCTTCTACGGCGCACCCACCGTCGTTGTTGTGCTTTCCGACTCCGACCGCTTCACCTACGTTGAAGACGGAAGTCTCGTCATCGGCAATATGATGCTCGCCGCGCACAGCCTCGGCGTTGATTCCTGTTGGATCCACCGCGCGCGTGAAATGTTCGAGACCCAGGAAGGCAAAGCACTCAAAGCAAAGTGGGGACTCGGTGACAACTACATCGGCGTCGGCAACTGCATCCTCGGTTACCGCGACTGCGCATACCCCGAACCCAAGCCGAGAAGAGAAGGCAGAATTATCTATAACTGACGAAAAAGCACACCTGCCCGGGGTGTGCTTTTTATGGTATCGTAATTTCCCCGTTTGGCGTTCGGAGAAAGGATGTATAAGCCCGCTCCACCCACGGACTTTGAACGCCAAGGGGAAACTTACGCAAGTTTCTGTTTAATTATGATCTTTCGATCATCGAGCAAAAGCTCGAAATATCATGGAAGCTCAGATTCTGCCATGTCTCACCGCCGATGATCTGCTTCCATGTTGTCTTATCGAGATAGAAAGCCTTGAGCGGTACGGGATTTAGTATAACCACTTCGCGCACATTTCCGCTTTGCAGGACTTCAACACCCTTAGTATAGATAGTGTTACTGGGAAATGTAACCGTTTCCGAGTGTGTCCATTTGAGAAGATCGCCTGAAATGTTTTTAGGTTTGAACATTCTTGCAATCAATAAGTGACGGTGGTGAGAGGTATTGAGAAGGATATACCCGAAGTTTTTTTCACTAACATAGGCATCCGGTGCAAGGAATCGAAGTGTACGGTTCTTACCGAATGTTGTAAGAAATCTTACGTTATACTGTGTAAGTCCTCTTGTCAGCACAAAGCATGTTTCCATGTTGTGCGAGTCGAAGTTGAGATAACTGCCGGTCTTCTTGCATTTGAATCCTGCGCGCTCTGCGCTTTTCTTAAGAGTCTTGACTGCTTTCATTCTTTTTCTTACTGTACGTAGATATCTGTAAACAAACCAGAGGATGACGCATCCGAGAACTATCAGCGCAACCTGTCCGAGAAAAACTGCCCAATTGTAAATGATATCCCAAGTGTCCATGTTTGGTCTCCTTTCTTGTGTCTATATTATATCACAAAAAACTCAAAAAAACGAAATCTGGGATAAATAATATGTTTTTAGGGATAATTTAAACAAAAACGCATTTTGTCCCTCGAAAATATGTAATTTATCCCTAAAATGATGTAATTTATCCCAGATTTTGAAATTCCGCAAATTTTATGATATAATATATATGTCGAAAGTTATTTACTTTTGGAAACTAATGTGATATACTATAACTGACAAAATGTTGGAGGAAACGTAATGATCAGAATTATGATATGCGATGACGATCCCTGCTTCGCCGCCGCGCTTTCCGAAAAACTGACCGCTCTTGCGTCCAAATACGACGAAGGACTTGATTTCAAGATCGGCCCTACCTTTACCGACGGCGGTCTCGTGCTTTCCTTTATGGATACTATGAGCTTTGATATTATCTTCCTTGATATTGATATGCCGAAAATTTCGGGTTTTGAGCTTGCTCTTGAGATCACTAAAAGGAATCCGAAAGCACTCATAATTTTTGTTTCTGCATATGATAACTTCGTTTATCAGTCCTTCGCATACAGTCCTTTTAGGTTTTTGCGCAAGCTTCATCTTGCTGAGGAGCTTCCCGCGGCATTCGAAAAGGCTGTTGAAAAATGCATCTCGGATACTCAGGGTCTTTCCTTTAATGCAAGCGAAGGTAATATCACTCTCCGTCCGAGTGATATAATGTATTTTGAAAACGACAGAAATTATTATTGTATCAGATGCGAGAACGGAGTGTCCTACAAATGCCGCGGAACGATCAAGTCTCTCGACTCTATATATTCAGATAAACGCTTTGTCAAGATACATTCGGGATACATAGTGAATCTTGAGCATGTTGCTGAAGTTCTGAGCGTCTCCGAGGTCAAGATGAAAAACGGTACTGTGCTCGGGATCTCACAATCGCATAGGGTTGCTTTCAAGGAAGCCTATATGCAATTTGTCCGCAGGAGGTATTCGAGATGAGAATAGCTTTCGAACTTGCGGCAACTCTCTTTGATTCCTTTCTTGCAATCTGGTTCGTCAAAAGATTTTGCCGTTTTGAAGACAAGCTGAAGTACAGAATAGGGTCAATTCTGCTGTTATTTCTTGTTACCGAATTTTCAAACGAATATATGTCGCAGTTCAGTGTAGTTACTACACTGATATTGGCTGGAATAACGCTGATTTATACCGTTATTTCAACGTATAAGATTGATTTTAGACAGATCTTTGCCACGTGTCTTTTCTGGATTTCTCTCGTGGTTGTCAGCAGCCTTCTGTTTATGATCCTGACAGTACTGACGAAGGATTTTGAAAACCTTATAATGGGAAGCAATTCCTTGGTAAGATACCTTTACGTTATTATGCATAAGATCGTACTAACAGCGGTTTTGTGGCTGATAATTATGTTTGTCTCGATTGAAGGAAAGGTAAGCAAACTTAATTCCATACTGACGTTCGTAATCCTGCTGGTTTCGGTTGTCGGTCTCGGTGCAACAATGTATATCGCTATCACCGATGCGTCCATTAAGTTCGGAATGCAGCTGACAATAATTATTCTTGCTTTTCTTGGTACGAATGTGATTCTGTATCTGATGCTCTCGCAGATAAGCCGTCTTCAAAAGGTTGAATACGAGCATAAGATACTTGAAGAAAAATCCGCTTTCGACAGTACAAGATACGAAGAGACCAACGCAGTCTGGCAGAACGTGCGCACGGTGCAGCACGATATGAAGCACCATCTTTCGGTGATCCAGGCACAGCTTGATGCGGGAAACGTCGAAGAAAGCCGCGAGTATCTCACCAAACTTTTGCCCGAGATCGAATCTATGGGCAGAGTTATCCGTTCCGACAACAAGACGATCGACTACATAATCAACTCAAAACTCGGTTCACTCAAGGACACTCAGATCGTTATATCGGGTCTGATAGCAGACTTTTCGGATATCGAGGACCGCGACCTTGCCTGTCTTTTCGGCAACATTCTCGATAATGCTATCGAAGCAATTGCAAGTCTTGAAGAAAAAAGAATAGAGATCATCTTCTCGGTTGAAAATTCAAGCAGAATGATCTTATTCAAGAATACAATCGGTAGATCGGTTCTGAAAACCAATCCCGATCTCCGCTCGACAAAGAAGGACGGTTCATCCCATGGCTATGGTCATAAGATCGTTGAAAAGATCGTAAAAGAGCATCGCGGAATGATCGACTATTTTGAGGAAGGCGATATGTTCGGCGTGCAGATAATATTGCCGGGAAACTCCAAATAAAAATACATAGGCATTGGCGAATTTATAATCTGCCAATGCCTATCCCATTAAATAAATATCAGGCTTCCAACGTCATAAAGCTTATATTCTCCGAGAGAAACACATTTCGTTCCGTGTCTCAGCGCAAATTCTCTTATCGCCCTGCTGTCGGGATGCAGGTCGAGATTTCCGCAGAAATAAAGCGTATCACCGCAAAGTCCCGATGCGCCGCCGATGAAACCGTAGCCGTAACCCGGCAGGTCAACGTGCCCGGGGGTGATGAGAAGTGTGTCGATCCCTTCAGATCGCGTGATCTTCGCTATACCGTTATCGGCAGTTATAATTGCACCGTCAGAAAGAAGCGCGCAGGAGCATTTTACGTAACCTTGCGGAAGGTTGATCGACTTATAGCCCAGCGTGTCAAATCTCGCTATCAAGGAAAGATCGGTGCTCTTATTACAGTATAAAAATTTGTTGCGCGAAACCATAGCGCAAAGTCCGCAGTCAAAAGGATATTTTTTGCCGGCTGAAGAAAATGAAAGGCGTAGGTGCAGTTTGCTTTTTACGCAGATGGAGTCGATCAAAGCTTTGTTCTGCCTGTAATAATCTCGCCTTACAGTAATATCGCCTCCGTAAATAAAGACAATCAGATCAGTATGTCCCTTTACAGGATCGGGCAGAGAAGGATCCGCCGGCAAAAGAACGGCTTCAAATCCTCTTGTTCGCAGGGATTCAAGAACATCCGTGGGAGTTCTGTAGTCGCATAAACATAACATATTTATCACCTATAAACAGAAAAACAGCCGCTATGGGCTGTTTTTCATTAATTGAAATTAGGCATTCTCAGCCTTTTTCATAGTGCGGAGACAACGAGCACACATGGGAACGGTCTTAACTGTTCCGTCAACGCTAACCTTTACCTTACGGATGTTAGGCTTCCAAGCTCTGTTGGTCTTGCGGTTAGAGTGAGAAACCTGATGACCAAAGACAACGCCCTTGCCGCATACACTGCATTTTGCCATTATAAGCACCTCCTTAGGACAATTAAGCCAAATTACATACAACAACGCATATTATACCACAAAACTCTGAAAAATGCAAGAGTTTTTGAAATATTTTTTTGAAAAATGAGAGATTTTTTGATTATTTTTTCCTTGTGAGCTTAAAAACGTAAACTGAAGTTGACTCACCCATAAAGAAACGCGAATAAATGACGTTTGGCGCGCAGTTCCTTCTGAAGGAATCAATAGTAATTATCAGCGGAAGTACTGTGGAATCCTGCTCATTGAGAATACCGCATACCGCATAAACCGCGTCTCCGTCCTTTGTAATTTCTTTGAGAGACTCATATATATGCTTCCCGCCGAGCTTTACAGCAGTGAGAAGATACGGCGAATACGTGAGAGCCAGATCCGAGATAATAACCTCGGTTTTGCCCGCAAGCTCAGGTGTATCACAGCTTCCAAGGCAAATGTCCTTGGTTTTTCTGAAACCGGAAATCTCATCTTTGGTAAATTCGATCGAAGTCTCTCCGCTTCTGATCGTAACAAATTTTGCGCGGCTTGCGATCGGAGCTGTGGGAGTAAGCCCGTGGATCGCTGAAGTTATCCAGAGGTCGTGCAGATCCTCGCGCTTCGGGAAAAGAAGAACATCAGGAGGCTTGATACTAAAGATGTCTTGGACATTTTCACTCGGTGACGGAAGAAGACGCGTGTCAATAACGTAACCGTCGCTTAAAAACGAGAGATCCGAAAGCAATCCTCCGTCTGTTGCCGCTTTGATGACGACCCTCGGGTGGGACTTCGCAAAATCACGGCACACGCATCTTGCTTTCTCGATAAACTCGTCTGTCGGCTGATCCGGTGCGGGCGAAAGAATTGCGCAAATGTCGCCGGTATAATTACCGCCGACGGGCTTACCGTAAGAGAGAGTCAGACGTAATTCTCCAACCTCAAACGCCTCGGATGAACCATTGTAAGGTGTAGGGAAGGTCCTTTTATCAGCGAGTTCAGCAAAAATACCGCATTCGTCTTGCTTGATCTTGCCGTTTGCCGCATATTCTGCAAGGCTTGTGATGACCGGAAGATCTCTGCTTGATACTGCGGTCATGTATCTATTGATAAAATCCGAAAGCAGTTCACGGAACTCATCGGACGAGCACTCGGCACCGCTGAGTCTGACTTTGGCATCATCGCACGCTTTTCTCATAGCAGCACAGACAAAGCGGAATTCCTGTTCAGTGATAGAACGCTTTGAGTTTTCGTAAAACGAAATCAGGTTCTTGCAATCCTCACTGTCTTCCGCAATATTAAAAACGTTGCAAAAGGTTTTGATCAATTCGGGATTCATTATTGTATTTCTCCAAAACAAATGCCGTCTTTGTGAGACGTAAGTTTAACTTTCTGAATTTCTCCGTGCATGTCGCGATCCGATTTTGCCGCCACAGTAAGGAATGAATCTGTGTGACCCTGAACCAGACCGTCGGAATAGGTTTCAAACAGTACCTCAACCGTCGGATTCTTTTCTGTAATTTCGTCAAGAAGCGAATCTCGCACCGAATTCTGGATCTCAATGAGCTTTGCCGTACGCTCGCGTCTTACGGGTACGGGGAGTTTGTTCTTCATAACCGCCGCTTCCGTGCCTTCGCGCTCGGAATAGGGGAATATGTGCGCATCAAGAAAACGCACGTCTTCGATAAACTCAACTGTCTCGTTAAAATTTTCTTCGGTTTCGCCGGGAAAACCGACGATTATATCCGTTGTAAACATGACGTTCGGAATCGCGGCACGTATTCTCTCCATAGCCGCGCGTGCACCGTCCGCGTTGTATTTTCTTCGCATGAGCGCGAGAACGCTCGAAGATCCGCTCTGCAAAGAGATGTGAAAATGAGGAGCGAGCGACTTAAGATTTTTAATGCCATCGACAAAACTCTGCTTGAACAGAGAAGGATCGAGCGAACCGAGCCTGATCTTGCAGTTTTCTGCGATAGCATCAACGTCACGGAGCAGAGATGCGAGGGTGACATCTGACAGGTCTTTTCCGTACGAAGCAGTCTCAATGCCCGTAAGAACGATCTCGCGGCATCCCGCGTTTATGAAACCTTTGACCTCACGTAAAACATCCTCGGGAGCTTTTGAACGGACTTTACCTCGAGCACCCGGAATCGCACAGTAAGCACATCTGTTTTCGCATCCGTCTTCAATCTTGATGTAAACGCGTGTGCGCGGAAAGCCCGTGAGGTGCATTTTTTCAAATTCGGCTCTTTCGATCGGATCAACCTTTATCACAGGATATTGTTCATCATGTTTTTTGAAATATTCATCAAGTATTCTTACGCATTCAAGCTTCTTTGCGTTTCCGCAAACAGCTATGACTCTTTCGATTTCCGAAAGCTGTTTTGAGGAGTATTCTGCGGTACAGCCCGT
>JAZSMP010000256.1:0-2521 GCA_045535915.1 Eubacteriales bacterium
TACTTTGCCGCACGTTCGGATTCTTCCATATTACGTCCGACCTCAACATAGTCCTCGCCGGGCATTGCGCCCTCGCAGAAGCCCTTCATCTTGGATTCGACGGAATAGCGGAGAGATACGGGGAAGTCCTTGCCGCATTCCTTCTTGATCGCCTCAACGACCTCAACGGCAAAGCGGTAACGGTTCTCAAAGTTTCCGCCGTAATTGTCGGTACGCTTGTTGAAGAACTCGATTGCGAACTGGTCAAGGAGGTAGCCCTCGTGAACAGCGTGAACCTCGACGCCGTCAACGCCCGCGTCCATACAGAGCTTCGCGGTCTTTGCAAAAGCTTCGATGATCTCGTGGATCTGCTCGACAGTCATTTCGGGGCAGATGATGTCGTGCGCCCAACGCGAAGGCTGAGGCGAGGGGGATGCAAGCTCGTGCGATGTGTCAAGAATGGGCTTGAGGATCGCACGGGTGAATTTGTTCTTGTGAAGGGGAGCTACGAGCTCTGTGATCGCCCATGAGCGTCCCATACCTGCGGTAAGCTGAACGAAGAGCTTTGCGCCGGTCTTGTGGATCTCGTCCATGAAGACTTTGAGCTCCTCAAACATCTTCGGATTCTGCCACAGCCACTTGCCCCAGAAGGTGTCGCGGAGGGGCGCGATGCCTGGGATAATGAGACCGACGTTATTCTTTGCGCGCTCGAGGAAGAGCTTTGCGGCTTCCTTGTCAAAATGACATCCGCCGAGCTCAAACCATCCGAAAAGCGATGTTCCGCCCATCGGGCACATGACGATACGGTTTTTGATCTCCACGTTGCCGACCTTCCATGGGGTAAACAGCGCCTCGTATTTCTTGTCAAGGTTGTTCATAGGATTGATCTCCTTTAATTATATAATATTAAGCTAATTATATCATAATATTACTTCGTTGTCAATAAAATTCCTTGTCAATTCTTATTGAAAAAAGACCTCCGAAGAGGTCTTTTTCATATTTTAAGAATTAGTCGTTCTTTTTCTTGATGATAAGAGCGGTGCCGAGAATTGCGATGATTGCAACAGAACCTGCCGCGAATCCGCCGCATCCCTTCTTTTCCTCTGCCTTAGGCTCGGTAGCATCGGGAGTTGCAGGATCGGTAGCTTCGGGCTCGGTAGCCTCGGGCTCGGTGATTTCGTCAGTCTGTTCGGGCTCGGTCTTCTCGGGCTCGGGAGCCTTGGTGGTCTCTTCGGGGGTGGTTTCGGGCTCGGTCGAGGGCTCGGGGAATACGGGAGCTTCTGCTTCGAGAACTACGATCTCGGGGTTGAAGGAACCGTCGATCTTCTGGGTCATGCAGTCGGAGGTTGCTCCGGTGATCTGCTTGTAAGCTGCATTGAACTCTGCGATGGTAGCGCCGGAGAGCATTGCTGCTTCGTCAACGAGACCACATGCAAAGTCCTTGGTGGATTCAACAGCAACTTCTGCAGCGATCTTATTGAGGTTGGTTGCAAGAAGCATATTGCCGGTAGTTCCTTCTGCATACTCGTACTTGTTGTTCCAACCGAGGCAGTAAGCATTATCGGAAACGGAGTTGAGTGTACCTGTAGCACTGTTGCGTGCAATAACAGCGGAAGCGGAGCTGATGTAGCCGAGGAAGTGGGCGGCAATACCGAGCTCGGGGTGCAGAGATTCAATGTAACCCGTGGTGATACAGTCGGTTACGTAAGCGAATTCATTGGTGCCGGAGCCGTAGCCGTAGCCCTGGATACCTGCTGTTGCGTTAGCTGCATAGGAAGCACCGTATCCGAGACCGGTTACGTCGCCAAGGTTGATGCAGTATCTGGTGTGAGAGAGACCGAATGCGCCGTCAGCGCCGGAAGATCCAACGATACCGCCGGTTCTTGCAGCACCGGTTACTTTACCCTTGTTGATGCAGAATTCGATCTGGTTTGCGTACTTGCCATCGCCGGCAGCAAACTTGTCGCTCTTGGTACCCTGAGCGTAGCCGATGATACCGCCGGCATAGCCGGTTTCGCCCTCAGCGACGAGGTTCGAGACGGCGCCGTTATTCTGGCAGACGCGTATGATGGAGGAGGTGTTTGTGGTGTGACCGATGATACCGCCGGTGTTGCCGAGACCCTTGACCTCGCCGTTGTTGATACATCCGGTGAAGTAAGCGTCTACAACGTAGTAAACGCGTCCTACCATGCCGCCGGCGTAGGTGCTAATGCCTTCAACGTTACCGTTGTTTACACAGTTGATCATTTTTGAGAACTGTTCGCCGGTGTATTCGGAGTCGTTGACGTAAAGGATACCTGTGATACCGCCGGTGCAGTGCCAGCCCTTGACGTTACCGTTGTTTACGCAGTTGATGATCTCGATGGATGCGGTAGTTCCGACAGACTTGTTATCAAGCGCACCGATGATACCGCCGGTGTATGCGTTACCGAGAAGTCCGGAGTAAGCGCTGTCCTGCTCGGTAAAACCGGTTACGTTTGCGTTGTTGGTGATGTTATAGAGGGTGATGGTGCCTTCGCCCGAAACCATACAAGCGAATGCG
>JAZSMP010000279.1:0-3151 GCA_045535915.1 Eubacteriales bacterium
CGAACCCGTATCCGCGCTCGACGTTTCGATCCAGGCACAGATCATCAACCTGCTTAAAGACCTTCAGCGTTCGATGAACCTCACTTACCTCTTCATCTCGCACGACCTCTCCGTAGTAAAATTCATCTCGGACAAGGTCGGCGTAATGTACCTCGGCAAGATGATGGAGTTTGGCGCGAAGAAGGATATCTTCGGCAATCCCCTTCACCCCTATACGCAGGCTCTCTTCTCGGCGATCCCGAATCCGGATCCCGACATGAAGATGAACCGCATCCACCTCGAGGGCGATATTCCCTCGCCCGCAAATCCCCCCGCAGGATGCCGCTTCCACACCCGTTGCCCGATGGCAACCGAGGAATGCGCGAAATGCGAGCCCGAATACCGCGAGGTCGAGCCCGGCCATTTCGTAGCCTGCCACCTCTGCAAGGAATGCCATAATGGCTAAGAAGGAAAAGAAAAAGCGCGAGAGGACAGTCTGGATCGACGACGGACGCACCATCGCGGATATGTCAAACCTTCCCTCGCGCGGCATCGGAAGAAGCCTATCCGACGCTCGCCCCAAGAGAGAGATGAGCGAGACCGAACGTCAGTTCAACCGCTCTCGTCCCAAATGGCGCGATTACCTCGCAACCTATTTCGCCGCAGTAAGAATGATGTTCCTCCCAATGCTTGCCGTTATCGGAATGATCACGCTGGCGTTCCTCATTCTTTATATACTTGCACAATTGGCATAAATAAAACCCGACTCAAAGGCGTTGTGTTCCTAAGGACACAACGCCAACTCTATTCGCCTTTGGCAAGTGGTATTGCTACGCAGTGATATTCGGCTAACGCCAAGTTATATTCGCTTCGCGAGTTTTATGGCGAATAGAATATCACTGAAGCCGCAAGGCTTCAATATCACTACAAGCAGGGCGAGTAATATCACGCTGTCTGCGACAGCATATCACTCAAAAACAATCAGGAAGCGCGCACTTACTCACCACCGAATGCGGTGGTGTAATAAAAAAGAGCCGACATGGAATAAACTCCGTGTCGGCTTTTCAACTATCCTTTAGCACCCGTCGCAAAACGAGTCGGGTTTCACTGTTTTTCATCAAAAAATACAGCTCTAACTATTGACTATCATTTTTCAATATGTTATAATTATATTGATATTCATATTGATAAAGGAGAAATTCATATGAAACGTACATTATCAGCTATTCTGGCGATCATTATGCTTCTTGGCGTTGCCTGCGCCGCTATCGGCTGCAGCGAAACGGGCGTAACCGAAGAGCCGGCAACAACCACCGCCGCTCCCGCAGAGGGAAGCGTAACCGAGGAAGTCACTGTCGACGACCGTTACGACAAAAACGGTTATCTTAAGAACGAGCTCGATCCCACTCTCAATTTCGGCGGCGAAACCGTAAGCATTTTTGCCTGGCAGCACTCTCTTCCCGAATTCGAGGTCGAAGAGGAAACCGGAAACGTCGTTGAAGACGCAGTTTATGCGCGTAACGCAAATACCGAAAGCAGACTGAACGTCGAGCTTGAATTCACCTTCAGACCCGGTAACAACACCGCTTTCCAGGAATTCTGTAAGGAAGTTTCCAACAACATCAGCGCGGGCGAGGGCGCGTACGACCTCATCGGTTGCTATCTGCGTTCGGCAGGCGTTCTGACCCTTCAGAAGCAGCTTCAGGATATGCTCGAGGTTGAGCACCTTGATTTTGAAAAGCCCTGGTGGTCGAGTAGCCTTCTTGAGCTCAACACCATTAACAATCAGCTCTATTTTATTTCGGGCGATATCGCATCCACTCTGATCTATCAGATGATGTTCATCGTTTATAACAATGACGTTGGCGAGCTTTACAACCTTGAAAATCCGCAGGAGATCGCGATTGACGGCAAGTGGACCCAGGAGCTTCTCCTTCAGATGGCTCAGGGCGTATACTCCGACCTTGACAACGACGGCGTAAAGTCCGACAAGGACCGCTACGGTCTCTTCTCGATCACCCATCCCCTTCTCGACATCTTCTATATGGGCGCAGATATGCATTACGTCGTTCCCTCGGATGACGGAAACCTCGTGCTTTCCGAGGACATACTGAGCGACAGATCCCTCACCGTCATCGACCGCTTCAACAACCTCTATCACAGCTCCAACGACGGCTTCTTTATCAAGAGCGCGTCCGCAACGCTCTATGCAGAGGGCAACTCCCTCTTCTACAACGTTTCGGGTCAGCATCTTGCACAGCAGTTCCGCGGCTCTGAAATAGACTACAGCATTCTTCCCGCGCCCAAATTCGACGAAACGCAGGAAAACTACCGCACTCCCGTTGCCTTCACACACACAATGTATTGCATCCCGATCGATGCGCAAGACACCGCCATGTCGGGCGCAGTTCTTGAATGTATGGCATCCGAGGGCTACCGTCACGTAACCCCCGCGCTCTTCGAGACCTCCTTCAAGTATCAGTACTCCAAGAACTCTTATGACGCGGAAATTTTTGAGATCATCCGCGATAACGTCGTCTTCGATATCAGCCGACCTTTCTTTGACTCTCTCGGCGGCGACTCTTCAAGCCCCATCCGTGTCTGGAGAATGCAGATCGAGGATGGCAACAACCGCCTCGCCTCCGCAGGCAAGACCTATTCAAGAGGTTGGGACAAGTCCCTGCAGAGCATCAACGAAAATTTGAAGTAAAATAATTCATCCCCGAACCTTCCGTCTTAGCGTAAGGCTCGGGGGATTTTTTATTTATCGGTCAATTCTCAGAATCTTGCAATCGTATTCGGCAAAGATAAAGAGCTTGCCGTCGATCACGGTCGCGCGAACCCATTCCTCTTTTTCAACGCAATGGAATCCCACGCTTTCAAGAAGCACGAGTCCCTGACCGTCGAAATGCAGAAGAACGTAATCGCTGGCATAGCTCGTTGACGTCATAAGTCCGAACAGATTTTCATTCCTATTTATATAATAGGACTTGTAATCCTCGGAAAACTCGACGCCCTCGATCTCGTAAGCACAGACTGACACGACCGCGTCACCCTGTTCCGCATAAATTTCGAATTTCAGCGTTGTGTCCGAATCTCCGTAACCGATTCCGAGCAGATATCCGCCATCAAGCTCGACAAGCGAGGTCGAATAGCCCTCGATCACGCCCGT
>JAZSMP010000102.1:0-2277 GCA_045535915.1 Eubacteriales bacterium
GCAATACTTTTCAATTGCCGATTATCCGAATAAAACGGCATATACGATAGAAGAGGTCGGACAGCCTAGCGGGTATGATCCTAATAAAACAACTGTTGACGGCGTGCTCGGAACGATTGCTACCGGTACAGTCGGTGAGACAAATAATTCTCATACATTTGTCAACACCGAAATTAAGGTTACTATCGATTATGTTGCAGTAGGCCCTACCGGTGCTACGAACTTTGGTAGTGTTGATCCTACGAGCGAAACTTTGAACAGTCGAAACGGAACGGCAAACGGTTCTACTGCAACTGTAGCCAATGGTTATAGCTTCATTGGTTGGTATCTTGACGAAGCTTGCACACAGCCTGTGACCGGTGCTGCATGGATAAGTGGCAATAAGATCACTCCTCAGAAGAATGCTGATGGTCTCTATGAATCCGCTACCTACTACGCGAAGTTCGTTGAGAATCAAGTTACGATCAACTATGTGATCGTTGATCCGGACGGAAAAGAGATTACTTATGATACGACTTGGGCGGAGCTGACTGTATATGAAGAAAATGTCCTTGTAATTACAGGCAATCCTTCTTCGACTGCAAGTGTAAAAGACAATGTTTACAAGTTCGTTGGTTGGTACGACAATGAGGGCAACAGGCTTTCTGATTTGTTAACCTACAATCCCCAAAAGGTCGACGGACTTCATGTCGCGGCTACATATTACGCTCACTTTGAGTACAATCTCACTACGCTGACGATCGCGAAGACAGGTCATGAGTCGATCGATCCGAACCAGACTTTCATCTTCAATATTTCCGGCAACGGTCTTGATCTTGACGTCACCGTTCACGGCAACGGTTCCACCACCATCGCCGGTCTCACCGTTGGTCAGGAGTACACCATCACCGAAAAGACCAACTGGTCTTGGAGATACGATTGCACCGGTTGGAGTCACGATAATGGCGGAAGCGGTGATACTAATGTTGCAACTATCACTCTCGGTCTCGACGGTACTATCACCTTCACAAACGTTCGTACAATCGACAAGTGGCTTGACGGTGACAGCTGGCTTGATAATCTCTTCAGCTTGTTTGGAAACTAAGAAAGGAGACAAGTAAATGTTTAAGAATATGGCAAAAAAGCGATTGATATTGTTACTTGTCTCGCTTTCGCTGATCCTCGCGGCGGGCGTCGGCGTGACGCTTGCACTGATCATTGATCAGTCCGGCGACGTCGAGAACGTCTTTGAACCTTCCCGCGTCTCCTGCGCGGTTGTGGAGGATCAGAAAACCAATGACGCCCCCACAGGTCAAGTAAATGTTAAAACAAAATCAAACGTTAAGATCAAAAACACCGGTGATACAGATGCTTACATCCGCGCCGCGATCATCGTGACCTGGAAATCCGCAGACGGTACAGTTTGGGCGTCCACACCTGTTCTCGGTAATGGTAATGATTATACTATAGATCTCGGTTCCGATTGGACCGAGGCAGGAGGTTATTATTACTACAATAGTTCTGTTGCTCCCGGCGATACAACTACCAATCTTATCGACAGCGCAACTCAGCATCGTACCTTCACGGCTGATGACGGCAATACCTATTATATCTCCATCGAGATCGTAGCCTCGGCTATTCAGTCCTCCCTTGCGGATACCGCGCAGGGTGCGTGGGCAGCCGCTAAGTCGAACTAAGGAGGCAGTCAATGAAAAGAATTATTGCATTCCTTATGGCTGCGGTTCTCTGTATGACTGCGGTGCTCTCGGTCTCGGCTGAAAACACCTTCGTTTATGAAGGTAGCGCGCAGGATTTCATCTACGTCCACGAGCCTGTTGACGAAGAAGGCAACCTTATCAGGGTTATGCCCGGTGACCACGCGGAGAGAGACATGACTATCGCAAACGATATTTCACGCGGTGTTAAGGTCAATATTTACGTTCGACCCATCGTCAAGGTCGTATTGGCGGGCTCGACCGTTGAGGAATATCTTCCCGACGTCATCGTGACTGTTGAGAAGTCCCCTGAAAACCGTATGGCGTATATGTTTGAGCAGCCCGCCTCGCAGATCGACGAAAACAGCGAGTGGCTTATGCTCGGAACGCTTTATTCGGGCGGCGAGGTCAATCTTGACCTGACTCTTGATTTCCCGATCACCCTTGGAAATGAGTATCAGGATTCTGATTTTTACCTCGAGTTCAGAATTCAGGAGTTCCCCAAGGAACCTACTGATCCCGGGCCTCCGCAGACGGGTGACGACGGAATGGTTGTGATCTTTTCTTGCACCGCCGCTGTGGC
>JAZSMP010000174.1:0-4028 GCA_045535915.1 Eubacteriales bacterium
AAACCCAAAGGAACTTCGATGATCACCCAGACACGGGAAGGGGCAAAACCCAAAAAACCAAAATCCCGCGGCAATGCCGCGAGATTTTGATTATTTAATTTGGAATCACGCTCTGTTTTCCTGCATCGACTTTTCGTACTGCAGCATATATAGCTTGTGATATCTTCCTCTTTGCTGAAGCAGTTCGTTGTGTGTTCCCTGCTCCATAATCTTTCCGTGAGAAAGAAGGATTATATTATCGGCGTGCTGAATAGTCGAAAGTCTGTGCGCTACCACGAGCATAGTACCGATCTTCATCATTCTTGTTAGCGAATCCTGAATAAGGATTTCTGTCTCGGTATCAATATTAGCAGTTGCCTCATCCAGAATCATAACAGAAGGTTTATGCAAAATCGTTCTTGCAAACGAAAGCAACTGTCTCTGACCTGCCGAGAAATTGTTTCCTCGCTCACGTACTTCCTCATCAAGTCCGTTTTCGAGCTTGTTGATAAAAGTATCCGCGTTTACATATTTGCAAGCATCCCGGATCTGCTGTTCATCAACATCATCCATCCTCAGAACAATATTGCTTCTGATAGTACCCGAGAAAAGGAAAACGTCCTGAAGCATCTGACCGAAATGTCTGCGGAGCGAGGATATCTTGATTCTCTTGATATTTATACCGTCAATAAGGATCTCGCCATTTTGTATATCATAGTTTCTGCATATCAGCGAGAGTATTGTAGTTTTACCGGATCCGGTTGAACCGACAAATGCGACTGTCTGTCCGGCTTCTACCTTAAAACTGACTCCCTGCAATACCCACTCGCCCGGATTATATGCAAACCAAACGTCACGGAACTCTATCTCGCCGCGGACTGTTTCAAGCTCAATCGCATCCGGCTCATCAACAACTATCGGCTCCATATCGAGAATCGAGAATATCTTCTCGGCGGAAGCAAATGCAGACTGCAACGCATTAAACTGCTCGGCAAGGCTCTGGATGGGATTGAAGAACTTTGAGATATACATATAGAAAGTTACAAGAGTCTTGACTGTTATCATCTGACCCAAGAAGGTCGTTTGTTGGATATATCCCTTACCGCCAAGGTAAAACAGGCAAAGTACCGACGAGATATAGAGCACGTAAACCATCGGTCTGAAAATACCGAAAACAAACATTTGTTTGGATTTGGCTCTACCGAGCTTTTTGCTCCGCGTCAGGAAGTCTTTCATTTTGCGTTCTTCTCGGTTAAAGATCTGCGTGATCTTCATGCCGGAAAGATTCTCAGAAAGATAGGTATTTATATCAGTTGTACCGTCTTTTACTTCTCTGTAAGCTTTTCTCGAAAATTTTCTGAATATTACAGTAAACAGTACAACAAACGGCACAAAGAAAAGCACCATAAGCGTAAGCTGTACGTTTATACAAATCATTGCAATAAATATACCGATTACTACAAATGCATTCTTTATCAAATTAACCAAAATGTTGGTAAACATCATGGAAATCGCATTTGTGTCGTTAGTAACTCTTGTAACGAGTTTGCCGACGGGAATGTGATGCAGCTGTTCGTGGGAAAGCGACTCTATATGAGTAAATACCTTTTCACGCAATGCCGATAAAATTTTCTGACCTATCTTCTGAAGAATGATCGCCTGAAAATATGTGCAGAGAACCGAAACAATAAGTATACCTACATAACCTGCAACGTACAGATATAAACTGCTCAGCTCAAAGTCTTCGGCCACCATTTCAGTAATTCTACCGATAATGATAGGAGAAACAATATCGTATGCAATGGTCAATGCCATTATAAACAGAACAACAGTAAAAGCGCCGATGTGCGGTTTGGCATAAATCAGAAGCCTTCGAACAATATCGCCATCCTTCATGTTTCTATCGAAACCGATAGCTTCGTTCTTGTTCTTCATAGTTGCATATGCAATAATGAAAACTACAGAAACAAGAGAGATAAATCCTGCCACTGCAAGGATAGGAAAATATTCATACATCAGATATCCCCTCCTTCGTCTTCAAGCTTCTGAAGCTTAACCATTTTTGCATATTCTTCGCAGTTATCACAAAGTTCATTATGGGTGCCGACAGCTGTGACAGTGCCGTCTTCAACAAGAATAATCTTGTCCATATTCTCAACAGTCGAAATTCGGTGAGCGATAAGAATTGTTGTTTTCCCTGCGCGTTCTCTCTTAAGATTTTCAAGAATCGTTCTCTCGGTCTTTGTATCAACGGCAGAAACGGAATCATCAAGGATAAGAATCGGTGCATCCTTGAGCAATGCTCTTGCAATAGAAATTCTCTGCTTCTGACCGCCAGAAACGGTTACGCCTCGCTCGCCGAGCATGGTATCGTATCCTTCAGCAAATTCGGATATATTGCTATGTACATCGGCAAGAGCGGCAACTCTCTCGATCTCGGTCATATCTTCATCATCGGTATAAAAAGATATATTGCTCTTGATCGTATCGCTGAAAAGGAAATTATCCTGCGGCACGTACGCCGCCGCTTCTCTCACTTGTTTGATAGGAATGGTATTTACATCCTTGCCGTCAATAAACAGCATATTCTTGTCAATATTGTAGATTCGCAAAATCAGATCGACAATAGTAGTTTTTCCCGAACCGGTCTTACCCACAATACCAACGTTCTCACCCGCATTGATCTTAAACGAAACGTTTTTAAGCGCATCTCTGTCTCCATCCGGGAATGTGAAGGAAAGATTTCTGAATTCAATATTGCCTTTGATGCTATCGGATTCAACAACAGCATCGCAGTCTTTGACATCAATAGGAGCATCGAGAAGCTCGCCGATTCGTTTCAGCGAAGCCCGTCCACGAGATGTCATGTCAATAAGCTCAGAAACAGCCATAACGGGCCAGACAACCGATGTAAAATAACCGATAAATTCAACAAGCTGTCCGGCATCAAATCTATCAAGATATACGAGATAACCACCGTATCCGAGAATTACACATATAACCGATTCGACAAACAGAGTTACGAATATTCTGAGCAATACACTTGCTCTGGTATAGTCGAGGTTTGCATCTTCATTTTCAACATTCAATTTCTTGAAAGCCAGCAGCTCTTTTGCCTCTTTGACATAAGCCTTAATAACAGCAATGCCCGAAAAGCTCTCCTGAGAAAAATCGGAAAGATTAGAATACGCTTCCTGTCGCTTGTCCCATTTTTTCATAAGCGACTTACCGATGATCGCAGATACTGCAAATAAGCATATAAGCGGCAGGCAGGAAAGCAACGTCAGAGACGCGCTCATCTTCCACATCTTTATGACAGCCAGAACACCAAGCAATAGTGCATCGCAAAGCATCATTACGCCCCAACCAAAGCATTCCTGCACAGTATCAAGATCGTTGGTATACAACGACATAAGATTTCCGACTTTGTTGACTTGATAATACTGATGTGAAAGCTCTTTTGAGCGCTCAAACATTCGGTTTCTGAGATCTGTTTCAAGCTTTATAGCAGCACCAAAGAAACAGACTCGCCACAAAAATCTTCCCAAAAGCATTATCGCAATAACAAACAGCATAGGCAAGCATATTTTGTCAAGCAAAAAACTTACATCAAATGAGTAAGTTTGACCCTCTAATGTCACCATACCCGTGTTAAGGCCGTTTACGATCATTTGATAAAACTCGGGAATCTCAAGTTGGAAATAATCCACTCCAACAAGAGCAATCATTCCAAGCAACAGCAACCAGCCGTATTTTAAATAATATTTATTTATATGCTTACCGAAAATCATGATGTGCTCCTTCGAATTTGTGATCAATGTATAATATTATACTACATATAAAATAAAAAGTCAACCTTTTGTCGAATTTACATTACAACATATTGTTGAAACGTCATTATATCAAGTATACTGACAGTTGAAGATAAAAAAGGACACCGACTCCTGCCGGTGTCCAAAGAAAATGAAATCAGAAAATAGGATATCCTGCGTTTGTATGTGCTTCGACAAGCTCATTTACCATAGCAACGATCTCGTCGGTAGAAAGAT
>JAZSMP010000014.1:0-3341 GCA_045535915.1 Eubacteriales bacterium
AGGAAGGCGAAGTTTACAAGCTCTTCATGGTTCAGGCAAGCGTAGGCAAGACCCTCTTCCTTACCAATAAGTCCCAGAACAACGAGAACAAGTTCATCCTTGGCTCGGTAAATCCCGCAGAGGGCGCAGAGTTCATGGTCGAGAAGGCTGACGGCGGCGTAAAGATCTACACCACTATCGACGGCGTTAAGACCTACGTTTACGCTCACACCACCACCGCTGACGGTAAGATCAGCAAGTACGTTGGATTCAGTGCTGAAAATTCCAGCGTATTCACCTACCACGCAAACGTTAACGCTTGGTTCACCAAGTGCGACGGTGCTGAGTACGTTTTCGGTACTTACAGCTCCTATGAGACCGCTTGCATTTCCGAGTCCAGCTACATCACTCCCGAGAACACCGGCATCAGCCAGTTCGTAGTATCCTTCATGAACAAGGATGCCGCTGACGCATTCGTTCCCGACGAAACTCCCAAGGATCCCACCACTCTTACCGCTATTAAGGATATCCTTGCTATCGGCGAGAAGCTCGAGCATAACACCAACACCGTTGAAAAGTATCTCGTTAAGGGTGAGATCACCGAGATCAAGAACGAGCAGTACGGTAACCTCTACATCAAGGATGCAGAGGGCAATACCCTGTACGTTTACGGTCTCTACTCCAAGGACGGCTCTGTCCGTTACGATGCTATGACCGATAAGCCCCAGGTTGGTGACACCATCACCGTTATGAGCCAGGTTTGCAACTACAACGGTCCTCAGCTCAAGAACGCGGCTCTTCAGTCTCTTGAAAAGCCCGTAAGCAACACAACTCCCATCAGCGAGGCTGTTGCTATCGGCAATAATCTCACTCACAACACCGCGACAGAGGAGAAGTACCTCATCAAGGGCACCGTTACCGAGGTTGCAAATACCACATACGGTAACATGTACATCCAGGATGAGGCAGGCAACAAGATCTATATCTACGGTCTTTATGACAAGGACGGAGCTGTTCGTTACGACGCTCTTACCGACAAGCCTGTAGCAGGCGACACCATCACAGTCCTCAGCGTTATCTCGAATTACAACGGCGCACAGCTCAAGAACGCATGCCTCCAGGAGCTCGTTAAGGGGCAGGGCGGCAACACCGAGCCCGCGCCCGTAGAGACCCTCGATGCAGTTAAGCCTGTTGTAGGAACTGCATATAAGTTTGGTTTTGTTCAGGGTAACGCAAAGAAGACCCTCTACATCACCGGCGTTATGGACGGCTACTATATGGCTACCACAGAGGACAAGGCTGCGGCTGTTGACGTATTCATCGAGGAGACCACCGGCGGTTACTACTTCTACTGCACCGTTGGCGGCACCAAGACTTATATCAATATGGTCAAGAGCGGCAACTACACCAATGCAAAGTTTGATGCTGCTGCTTCCACCGTTTATACCTACGACGAGACTCTCAAGACCTTCGTAGGCTCGGTTGAGGGCGCGTCCTTTATCTTCGGTACCAAGTCCGATGCTACATTTACCACCATCGGCCCCATGGCTTCCGATTCCGGCTGCTTCCACGCAGTTTTCGTAAAGTAATATAAACTAAAAAAGCTGTCGCACCTTATTATGCGGCAGCTTTTTTCATGGATGAATGTTGACAAACCGAAAAACTTGTGATATACTTAAGAAAAAACAAGGAAGAAATGCTGATAATGAACACCGAAAAGCTGACTATAAACTGCCTAGGCGCATCGAATACACGTATACTTATCGACAACGAGGGTATCAAGACAAAGGAGATCAACTATCCTGTTCTGCTCGGTCTGCGTCTGCGCTGTACGACCCGAAATTACGGTGTAAGCGGCACGAATATTGCCAAGCAGGAGGGAAGGGAGGACTCCTATTTCGAGCGCGCACCTATGATGGAGCACGGCGCTGACATCATCATCGTTCAGGGCGGCGGCAACGACTGCAACCACTGTATCCCACTCGGCGAGCTCGATTCGACCGACCCCTATACATACTGCGGAGCACTTCGATCGCTGATCAGAATGATCAAGAGCGACTATCCCGAATCGAAGCTCATCATTTCGGATTCGATGAGAAAGAAAAAAGAGCCTCAGAAGCGCACGGATGATCTGAAGCATCTCGATTTCCATCTTGCATTCGTCGAGGTCTGCCGCAGCGAGGGCATCGAGCCGCTGAATTTCCACGACGACCCCGAGCTTGACCCATTCGATCCTGAGTCAATGCCCGACGGCACGCATATGTCGGAGAAGGCTTGCAAGCATATGGCGGATGTGTTTGCGGAATATATAAGGAATCTTTGATATGATATTTGAGTTTATCATTCTTGCTCTATTGTGCTTTTTGGTTGCGCGAAATAATACAATGTACCATCCGCATTTACTGATAAAAAAGCACATCGTTGTCAAAAATGAGAAAGCCGCAAAGCTACTGATTTGCCGGCGCGATATGTATAACAGAAGAGGCGGCGGACGGCTGATTCCGAAAACCAATCGCAACAAGATGCT
Source organism: Eubacteriales bacterium (assembly GCA_045535915.1). GTDB lineage: Bacteria > Bacillota > Clostridia > Oscillospirales > CAG-272 > CAG-390. The sequence continues at coordinate 2,507 of JAZSMP010000014.1, forward strand.
TATCCCGGGATTGGTATTTTACATATTGACCGCAGTAGCCATTCTGTTTACAGTTGTAATGGCATGGCTTCCCGACGTTTATTCTGAAGCTGTAATATACGCCGAAGGTTCTGTAAACCGATTTTTATCCGAATTTGCATTTTATATAGTTCTTGCGGCAGAGTTGGCATTCGATTTTATCAACAGCTTTAAGCGTGCGGATGAGATCAAGGTAAAAAGCGGCGCGATACTCATGCGCGTGATATCGGTTGTTATGATAACTTTGTTTTCTTTTGGTATTGTATTTTTTATTTATCTTGCGATTTACTTATTGGGTAATGTATAGATAGGTTATTGACAAGTTCAAAAATTTTGGCCTGATCTTCATTCTGTTGCATTACATCAACAACATATATAAAAAGAAATAACCGCCCAGCGACCAACTTAGCGGTTATTTCATAATCATAAGTTCGGAAGCAACCGTCATCGGTGTTCTCCGTTATTATTATAACACATCGGAGTTGATTTGTCAACTCTCAGGCTGCTGACAAACCCTCAATAAAAAATAGCATATAGCAAAATGCACAAAAAGTAGAAAGATATGTTCGCACTTCTGAAACAGCGGTGAAGGGGGCGTGAGCCCCCTTCAAAAAGAACGATGTCATCCTGAGGGCGCGTCCACAGACGATTTTGCGCCCGAAGGATCTCGTGACGACCGAGTTGTTCCTCGGGCGTCGCGGTGCTGGCGAAGTGGTCTGAAGGGCACCGACCCAACTAAATATATATGAATATGAAAAATCACTGTGTACAATCAAAATTACACAGTGACTTTTTACATTATTCTGACTTTTATAAG
>JAZSMP010000055.1:0-4204 GCA_045535915.1 Eubacteriales bacterium
AGCTTCGGTGCTTTTTCTATGGCGCGCCGTGAGGGACTCGAACCCCCGGCCTTTTGGTTCGTAGCCAAACACTCTATCCGGCTGAGCTAACGGCGCAATTCGTTAATTTCATTTAACGCCTAAATATAATACCACAAAAATTGCTGTTTGTCAAGCCTTTCTTGAAAAAAAGTTGCAAATTTCAAAAAAATTCATATATCATCCTATAATTATCGGATTTTTGTTGCAAAGACGTGGCATTTGTGATATAATAAAAACGAATAAAAAGGAAAGGAAGGATTTCCCGATGAAAAAGCTGCTATCCTTTATTTTTGCCGCGGTTATGATGTTTTCTGCGGCATCATGCACCGCGGGAGGCGGTGAATCCACTACGGATCCGGTGACCGACGCACCTGCGCCCGAAACCGATCCCATTCCCGAATCAGATCCCGCTCCCGAAACTACGGAAGCTACAACGGAGGACAAAATGCTCAATATCCTTTTCCTCGGCAACAGCCTGATGTATTACAACGAAATGCCCGATCTTTTTGCAAAGACCGCGACAGCGATGGGCAAGAAGGTCAACGTAAAATCCGTTACCAAAGGAAGTGCCACCATCTCTGATTTCGCAGACGAGCGAACCGAGGTCGGCTCGCAGGCGATCCCGCTTCTCAGGAACAACAAGTGGGATTACGTTATTATAGAACCCTCGCGCCGTATATCTCCCTACGAAAACAGCGTCAAAGAAGCTGAGCTGTCTTCGGCAAAGAAGATACAAGAGCTCGCGCGTGCCGCGGGCGGAGATGTGCTTCTTTACTCGGTCTGGGGCAACAACAACGGCAATGTTGTCGAATATAAAGCCGTCTCGCCGATCAATATGACCGAGGTTGCAACGCATCTGATGGGCAGAAAACCGCATACGAAGTTTATGCATGAGGTCAACCTTGAGTTTGCCGCCGCACTGGGAGACGTCAAGGTCGCACTTGCCGGCTATGCGTTTGAAAACTGTATCGCAAAATATCCCGAGCTCAATCTCTACCATTCGGACGAACGCCATCCTTCTCCGATCGGCTCATATCTCGCCGCCGCGGTCATTTACGCGACGATCTTCGGCGAGAAGGTGGAGAATATTCCGTATGCTATTTCTGCCGCACCTGCCAAGGGTGTGCTTGAGGGCATTGTCACTGATACCGTTCTTCGCGGCATCGCCCCCGATCTGACCGAAAGCGAGGTCGATAAGCCCTTCAATCTCCTGATCGTAGGCTCAAATCTCATGGACGATTACTCCTGCGCGAGCGTTTTCACCAAGCTCGTGGGGGAAGCAGATGGCAGAACCGTAGTTTCGCAGTACGTGCGCAGCTCGACGTTCGTCATCAATAATCTCGTTGACGAAAAGAACGACCTCGGACTCCGCGCGGCACTTGCCGAGACCGATTGGGACGCAATCGTCATCCAGATCTCGCGCCGTTGCACCAAATCCGGGACCGACGTTGAGGAAAGCGAGCTGAGTGCTCTGCGCGCGGTAATGCCTCTCTTCAAGGCGGAGACCGATAAGATATTCCTCTTCACGCTCAACAGCAAGTCGAAGCCCGGAATCTTCACGACCGCGGGCGGCGATCCGGGTTACACCGACACAGGCAAGAAGGAGACCTACTCCGCGGCGGACGGAACGGCATATTTCAAGGAGCTTGCCGACCGTTGGGCGGCTGAGTTCGGAATCGGCGTTATTAACTACGGCGAGGCATATCTTGAACTTTCGTCTCCCGAAAAGACAGACCTCGGATACCTGCAGGCTTGCATGATCTATAAAGCCGTGTTTGGTAAGGACATTCCCGATAACCTCACCGAGACTAACGGCATCGCCGCCGCAAAAGCCGCATCGCTCCGCGATATCGCGAAGAAATACTCGACTAAATAAGATAAAAAAGAACCTTCCGAGGGTGTGTCTGCCATAGAGCAGTATACAAGAACTGACAGGAAAGGGGCTGATTCATTGACTATTCAATGGATCAGCCCTTAAACTATGTGAAAATATCGAATAATGAAATAATTATATGATAAAACAAAAAGATAAAGCACAATCGGCATCTTTCAGACATCAAAATGGGGACTGAATCATTCAAGTTAATGAATCAGTCCCCTTTTCTTGAAAACCACTGACTTAATTAAAGACATCAAATTAAGATTATTTTTGTAACATTCTCAAGCTATATTGACAAATCGGCAGAACTATGGTAAAATATACTCGTCACACAAATTGCATATGTTCTAACCAACGAAGGGAAAATACTTTTGGTAAAAAGTGTTTTCTCCTTTTCCTCATACCTTCGTTGGGAGAGCATTTGTGTGACAACAAACTAAGGGGATGCATTTTTTCGGTGCGTTCCTTTTGGGGCGCACTTTTTTGTATGCTGATGAGGTGACTGTATGAGTAAAGTTATTCCCAAAAAGGTAATCGATATTACCGACGTAGAGCTGACTCCGGGAGAGCCTAATGTGTGTCTTGGCAACGGAGAGCAAGGCTTTGAATGTTGTTGCGACGAGTGCGACTACTACTTGCTTTGTTTTCCCGAATTTGATCCCAAAAGCGAAGGGGAAAACAAACACGCTTCTCCACCACTTACGGTATGAATCGTTCGAAACATTGTATTTGCTGTTTTTTTAGCATCTCCCGGAAGGTAGCAAAAGGCACTTATGGCAAGATTTCCATAAGTGCCTTTTCGTTACTTTTGTCATTCAATTTTGATGTCTTTAATTAAGGTTTAACAAGTACTGCATTTATGGGTATAAATGCTATATCAAATTGGAAGTGATATTGCTTCCGATCTCGCAGTGATATTATATTCGCTTCCCAAGCTCGCGTAGCGAATATCACTCGGCGATAGCCGAATGCCACTGCGCTGCAATAGAACTCGCCGCAGGCGAATATAACATAAAAGAACTGCCCGAGGGCAGTTCTTTTATGTATTATCAGAGATTAGTCTCTCTTTTTTACGATGATGGCGGTGCCGAGCACTGCAATGATTGCAACGCCGCCTGCAACAAATCCGCCGCAGCCCTTCTTTTCCTCAGTCTTGTTAGCCTGAGTACCGGGAGTGGGAGCCTGAGTAGCATCGCCCTCGGGAGCCTGAGTAGCGTCGCCCTCGGGAGCCTTGGTGGTCTCGTCTTCCTTGGTGGTCTCGGGAGCCTTGGTAGTCTCGGGAGCGGGAGTGGTCTCGGGAGCCTCAGTGCGCTCGGGGTAAGTTACCTCAGAGAAGGAAAGACCCTTGGTGATGTAGCAGTTGCTTAAAGTGGAGGTCTGGCTGCTGTAGTAAACGTAGAAGAAGAGGCCGAGAACGTCTGCGTTGAAGAAGTCGATGTCGCCGGGGTTGGAGTAGTCCATCTTCTTCCATTCGCCTGCGTTGTCCTTGATGAAGTAACCGATAGTGGTGTCAACGCCGTTAACTTCCATAGCGAATTCCTGAACACACTCGCTACCGTCTACAAGTACGGGAACGTCGTAGCCCTTATCGGTAGCGTAATACTGATATGCGTGACCGCCGGGCATATCGGAGCCCTTCTTCATGAGCTTGGTACGGTCGGGATAACCGTACATACCCCAAACGGAGTCACAGTAAATACCCATAGCGGAGCTGGTGGTACGGGTGATGGAGAAGTAGATGGTGTAGCAGGTGTACTCATTGAGAGGAAGAGTCTCAATGAAGCCGCCCCAGTAGGACGCTGACTTGTCGGTACCGGTGGTCATAGTGAGCTTGTTGGAGTCTGTGGGGTCAACGGTTACAACGGGGTCACCGGAGAGGTAACCGGGCTCGTAAACGCCTGCGTCGCCGTTGAAGTTGGGGGTGTAGACGATAGATCCTTCGGGCTGAAGGTCATACCAGTCCATGAGAGCGTCTGCGCTGACGTTGGTCGCCATGGGAGCGATCATAGAAAGCACGAAAACAAGGGAAATGATGATCGAGATGATCTTTTTCATGATTTTTTCTCCTTTTAAAGAATTTTTAGGATAAAATAATGATATCACATTTTTGCATTTTTGTCAAGAGCAATTAACACTTTTTTGTCTTTTTTTATTAAGTATTGCAATTGATTTATAAATGTAGTATAATATTTATATAAATTCAGAAAAACAAACGAGGTACATTACAATGAATGAACTTCTCGAAAGACTTGACAATATCGCCCGTGAAAACGGCATCAATACGTACCGCATGAGCGTCTCGAC
>JAZSMP010000087.1:0-4663 GCA_045535915.1 Eubacteriales bacterium
GGAGGGGGAGGCAGCTGTTCTATACTCTAACAAATAGCCATCCCCTCCTGCAAGTAGCACACTATATTCCGACTCGTCTATGCGCCATCCCTCTGCAGTATTAGTAAATTTACATATTACTTTGTCAGACCATCCCCAGACATCGTGCACCGCAATCTCTGCTATAGCTGTTTTTGAATTGCTCGAAATAATCTTTAAGTCAATCTGAGTGTAATCATTATTGCTAAGGTAATATTCGTCGTTTAATAAAGCAGCGGGATAGTCAATAGGGCATGACATGAAAAGATCACCGTTAATATCTCTGGCAAACTGAAAAGCCCGATCTACTCCATAAGGTACAAAAGTATACGATAAATCAGCTATATTTTTAGCATATATTGTTTCCGCATACGCACACATTGCTTCATATGAACCACCAGGGAGCTTTTCTTCAAATACTCGAAAATATTCAATTGAGCTAAGTGTGTTTTCTTCTCTATATATTTTTTCCCTATCAAGGGTGCATGTGGGATCGTACTGATTGTATACGTGCACCTTAGTATGAAAATCTCCTGCTTTGCCAACTAATTCTTTTGCTTCGGAAGATGTAATTGCTTCTGTAGCAGATGCATTTATCGGGATAGTTGATACGACGATTATGCAAAGCATTAATAGATATACGATAACTGATTTCATAATTATTCATTAAACCTTTCTATGAAGTTGACGATGTTTCAAAATAGAATAGGCGCTCCACATCTTCACAAAAGTCATAGTAGCTGCCCATCGAGGCAATGTCAACGTAGCGCACTTCGCCGTCGGTAAGAACAGAGTCAAGCGCATGCGCCGCCGCCTCGGCTTTTCCGTTGTTGGCGAGGGGATTGTATAAAACACAGTAATTCTTTACGTGCGGTCCTCCGAAATAACTCATTTAATATATTTTACCACGATTTGTGCGATTTTTCAAGTGATTTTTCGGAAAACTTTGGATTCATATCGTTGAAATGCAAGAAAATTTTGTTTGATTCATTGGAGATGGTGATTGATGGAGAGAAATATCATCAAAATTCTCTCCCTCCACCGCAGCTTGACTGCGGTGGAGGGAGAGATGAAAAATACTGTTTTTAAAAACAAAAATGACCCGATCTGCATTTGCGAATCGGGTCGGGGGGAATATCAAACCGCGTATTTCCGCTTGCGGCGCTAGAGGCCGGGACGCCGCACCGGGACACGCGAGGAAATTTTTTAATTAAAAAAGAGTTCAAAACAGAGTATTTTACCCCTCTACTGTATAAGTACCGTTTTTTATGCAAAAAGTCGCCAATTTTCGAAAAGTTTCCCCGAAAACGGCGACTTTTTGTGGGATTGCACAAAATTCATGTGCTCGTTTTGTTTAAAATGACAACAGTCAAAAGTGGTATTGGTAAATTATACCTGTTTTTTATTTTTCGATCTCGAGGCGGTAGATCTCCATCTGACCCGGAGCAAGCCAGGTGCCGGATATTATTTCACCCTTCTCGTTGATGCGGTAATTGGCATCCCAATGGTCGGTGGCAACGTCGTGTTCAACACCGCCGAAGCAGGTTCTCCACAGACGCTTGACCGAAGGGTCGAACAGCAGATGGAACATTCCGCTTTCCTTCTGATCGTTGTTGAGAATGGCGACGTATTCGTTGCCCTCGCCATCGGTAAAGCGGCTGAAAACGCCGTCGAGTCCGTGGTTGGAGGTGAAATTTTTCGCGTAAGGATGAACGCCGTCCTTCCATTCCTGCCAACCGCCGTAGGCTCTGCCGAGATGGTAGCTTGCCTTGTGAGTAAGGCGCATCATAAGCGGGCCGTAGGTCTTGTGGAAGAGGCGGAGCTGACGCGAAAGCCAGGTCCAGGTCTCGGTCTTTTCACCAAGCTCGTTGACGGGCGCGTTGCGGTAGTTGATATGTGAGCGCATCATACGGTAGTAGAACCAGATGATACCCTTTGCGCCGTGAATGACCGAGGTGTAAAGCTGCCAGCGGATGTCGTCCTCGTTCGGACAGCGGTAACGGAAATGTCCGACCGAAAGCACGATGCTCCAAAAAGGAACGTTCATCACAGCCGCCGCCTCGGAAAAAACGCGCAGGCTTGTGTAATAGTCGTCAACGCCCTTGCCATCGCCGAAGGGGTTCATCTGGGTGTAGTTATCAAAGGAAATAAGCGGGACTCCAAGGGAGGGAATTACTTCGTGCGTCCATTCGGTAAAGCTTTCGCATCCCCAAAGAGGCAAGTGAATCGGCCAACCGGGGAAATGATTGAGATAGGGTATCAGGTGCGGCGCAAGCTCAAGCTGAATGGCGGCTGCCGCCTTAATGTCGGCGAAGCTGTCACTCCGCGGCTCGTCACCGAGGTGGAATCCGAAAACGGCGGGATGGTCGCCGAAATCGGCAACAGCTTCGGCAACGCGTGCGCGGTATCCCTCCGTGTCGGTCGCGGCTCCGCGCCAGGTGGTGCGGCTGTCGGAGAGGATAAGGCGGATGCCGTGCGCGTGGCATTCGTCAAGAAGCGCGAGAAGCTTTTTCTTGCGCTCGGGGTCGGGGGAGTAATGCGGTGCAACTGTAAGAGTCATTCCGCACGCTGCCCAATCGGCAACGTCGGAAAGCGGGACGTCATCAATAGCCTGGGTGCCCCAAAAGCCCATCGGAAATTTTTTGTGCATAGTCTTGCTCCTTTCAAGTGCAGAGTGCAGAGTTCAGAGTTCAGAGTTTTGGTAATTTTTCGCCGAGGCGAAAAAATTTTTTATTTTATTTGGAAATTTCCGCAAAGCGGAAATTCAAATTAAACTTTGCCGAAGGCAATATTAACTCGGCGCAGCCGACAGATTCTCGTATTCAAAATGCCGAATAAAACGTGTGTCTTATTCTCGGATGAACGTATCGTTCTTTATTGTTGAGCATATGCTGTGCATAGAAAAGCGAGGTTTTCGTTGTGGGGTCGATGATCATGTAGGAACCCGCCGCGCCGTGCCAGCCGAATTCCGTGGGCGACGCCATAATACCGTATGAAAGATCGGGCTCGCAACGGACGCCGAAGCCGTAGCCGTAGCCGTCGAGCGCGGACCATTTTTTGTGGTACGCCGCTTTCATCTCATCGGTTATGCAGTTTGTCCGCATCATTTTGAGCGTATTTTCGGAAATAATGCGGTTGCCCGTCGCGCTGACTCCGCCGCAGGCGAGGGCGTCGGTGAACTTAATGAAGTCGTTTACCGAGGAAATAAGTCCCGCGCCGCCGCTTTCATATTCGGTGCCGGGGACGTAGGGGTTAGTCAGCTCAACGCGTAAAGCCTTTTTGCGCGCGTCGTTGTAGCGGTACTGCGGTGCCATCCTCGCACGGATCTCGTCGGTTACAATGAACGTCGAATTTTCCATTCCGCAAGGCTCGAAAATATATTTTTTGCAGTATTCGCCGAATCTCATGCCGGAAATGACCTCAACAAGAGCGGCGAGGACGTCGTGGCAGAGACTGTATTGGAACTGCGTGCCGGGCTCAAAATCAAGCGGAACACGCGCAAGTGCGGCGATGAAGTCGCGCGTCGGCGCGCGTCCGTCGGTACGCTCGATGACCTCGCGAAGGACGGGCGCGGTCAGGTCGTAATTGAAGCCCGCCGTCATTGTGAAAAGATGGCGGAAGGTGATGGGCGTCTCGCAAGCAACCGAAAAACCGCCTTTTTTAACGTAAAGCTCGTCAAATTCGGGGAGATAATTCGAGATCGGGTCCTTCATAAGGAACTTTCCCTGCTCGAAAAGCTGAAGCGCCGCGATGCAGGTGACAACCTTGGTGCAGGAATACATATAGTAAAGCTCGTCGCCGCGCAAAGGCTCGCCGACCGAGTGACGCCAAAGCTGCTCGTGATCGCGGTAAACGATGATATCCGATGATGGAATGCCGTACTCAGGCAGAGTGTCGATGAAGTTTTTGAGATTGGTGAAGTTCATTTTGTGCTCCATTTTTACTTGTTGATTAATCTTTCAAAAAGAATGGCTCAAAACGCATTCTCGGGTATTTTTCGGTTAAGAAGTCAAACACTCTGCGGCTTACTACCCAATACGGCAAGTACAATCTGAATTTTTCATACGTAACATTAAGATCGTGAAGATCTTCAAGAGCTTCTTTTGTAATGTAATAGAATTCTTCGCCTTTTTCATTATAGAATTCAGTGCCTATATCATTGTAGTATGTTCTTCCGCAGCTTTCGCAAGGAGGATTCTCCGCCCAGTCGTTTACATGAGCAATAGGTAACATAACATGCCTTGGTGAGATCTGATGATATACGACCTCATCTTGTTTATTCAAAATGTCACGGAAGTCATCTTCTGTAATATCAAAATTATCAATCAGTTCCTTGTATACAGTATCACTTACACCGTATTCATAGGAATGAAGAATGCCATAATCCCTATTACAATAACGCTTTGGTGCGCGACGCGGAACGCTTTGTTGTCTGTACCCACAGTCAGAACAAATTATAGCCCCGAAATCTGCATCATCATAAAAATATATAAATGGATCAAACGTAATACGAAAAGCAACAGCTTGATCTAAATTCGGGTAATTTTTTTGATTAATGTTTTTCATTTTACGGTTCTCCTAATTGGTTTGTATTGAATTACGAGAGCTTTTGAGGAATTTATAATATTATAACGAGTCCGTAGTG
>JAZSMP010000222.1:0-17151 GCA_045535915.1 Eubacteriales bacterium
CTTGCGCGCGATACCCGTCGCGCGCTCGATGTCGTTCGAGGCACCGCCCGAGAAATCACCGAAGGTCAGTACCTCTGCGGTGCGTCCCGCAAGAAGAACGCTGATCTCTTCTTTGAGCTCCTCGCGGTATTCGCTCTGCTTATCCTCCTGCGGGACGTTTAAGGTGTAGCCGAGTGCGCGGCCCGCGGGAATGATCGAGATCTGGTGTACTGGGTCGGGTGTGGGTAAGAGGAACGAAACGAGAGCGTGGCCTGCCTCATGGTATGCGGTCTTGCGAAGCTCCTTGGGGTTGCGCTTCATGGACTTCTTCTGCGGACCTGCAATGACCTTGATGAAGGAATCTTCGATATCCTCCATACCGATCAGCGACTTGCCGCGGCGGACTGCAAGGAGTGCCGCCTCGTTGAGAAGGTTCTGGAGATCTGCGCCGGTAAAGCCCGCGGTGGTCTGCGCGATCTTCTGGAAGTCGACCTCATCCTCGAACTTTTTGCCGCGCGCATGAACGTGAAGGATCTCTTCGCGGCCCTTGATATCGGGATAATTTACCGTGATCTGTCTGTCGAAACGTCCGGGACGGAGAAGCGCGGGGTCAAGGATATCGGGTCTGTTGGTAGCAGCCATAACGATAATACCTTCGTGTGCGCCAAAACCGTCCATTTCAACGAGGAGCTGGTTGAGTGTCTGCTCGCGCTCGTCGTGTCCGCCGCCGAGACCTGCGCCACGGTGGCGTCCGACTGCGTCGATCTCGTCGATGAAGACGATGGATGCGGGAGCCTTGCGCGCCGTCTCAAAAAGGTCGCGCACACGGGACGCACCGACACCGACGTACATTTCAACGAAATCCGAACCCGAGATCGAGAAGAAGGGGACGTCAGCCTCGCCCGCAACAGCCTTCGCGAGCAGGGTCTTACCCGTGCCGGGAGGGCCCATCAGCAGAACGCCGTGGGGTATCTTTGCACCGAGACGGGCGAATTTTTCGGGATTTTTGAGAAATTCAACGATTTCCTGAAGCTCTTCCTTCTCCTCTTCTGCACCTGCAACGTCGGAGAAGAGCACCTTCTGCTTGGTGTCGGCGGGAGTTTTTACGCGAGCCTTTGCAAATCCTCCGGGCTTACCGTTCTTGCCGCCGATCTGACCCATCATGAAGAACCAGAGAACGGCAAAGAGTATGATCATTCCTACGTAGGGGAGGATCGATACCCACCAGGGCCATACGGTGGCGGGCTCGTATTCGTATGAGGTGATGATGCCCGCGGTATGCTGCTCGGCAATAAGATCGCCGAGATCCTCGCGGAAGAAGGAGATGCTTGCAAGGCGATAGGTAACGGTCTTATCGTCCTGCAGAGTCAGTTTAATGAGGCCTTCGTTATCAACAAAGAATTCCTTGACCTCTTCTTTTTCAAAATGTGCTTTTATATCGCTGTACTGCGGTGCCTTATCTCCCGCACCCATGAAGAGGGAGGAGAGCATAAAGACCAGGACGCCGACGACCAGGATATAGATCAGAATCGTGCGAAAATTGCCTGAGCGTTTGTTCATTTGGGTGTGTGCCTTTCGTATTAATTAGAGTATACTTCTTTTTTAAGCACTCCGATATAGGGCAGAGTGCGGTATTTTTCATCATAATCAAGACCGTAGCCGACGACGAATTCGTCGGGGATGATCTTTCCGACATAATCGGGGGAGAAATCGACGACACGGCGGTCGGGCTTGTCGAGCATCGTGCAGGTCTTGACACTGCGCGCGCCCGTCAGCTTGAGATAATCGACGAGGTAGGAAAGCGTGCGGCCGCTGTCAATGATATCCTCGATGACGATAACGTCGAGGTTTGCCATGTCGGCGCGGTGAAGATCGAGCATGATGTTGATCTTGCCCGAGGAGGCGGTTCCGCTTCCGTAAGAGGAGACCTTCATAAAGTCGATCTCAACGGGTCGCTCGATCTTTTTCATCAGATCGCCCATGAAGACGACGCTTCCCTTGAGGATGCAGAGAAGGAGAAGTCCGCGCGAACGGTCGGGGTAATCGCGGTCGATCTCGGCGGCGATGCGGGAGACTGTAGAGTCTATTTCTTCTTCGGAAACGAGAATGTATTTGATGTCGTTCTTCATGAGTTTTCTCCTGTTTTCTTCATTATATATATTATGCAGTTATTGCGCAACGTAGCAGAGAGTGTGTGACGCGCCGCGGTATGAGTCGGATACGCCGATAAAGGGGACCCAGACTATCTCTTCGCCGTCGGTAATGACGGGAAGCGATCGTCTTTCTTCGAGCGAAAGGTGCGAAAGCTTTTCGGAAATCAGCTTTTTGAGGCTCTTGTGCATACCGCCGATGAGGATGCGGTCGCCCTCGCGTCTGGGACGTGCATATATCTTTCCTTTTATTCTATCAAGATTAATGAGCGCGGATGTTGATAAATTGTAAATTTGCGCAAAATCATTTGTCAATTCGCCGCTAACAAGAATCAATTTTCCTTGAGGAAGCCGATTTTCGCCCGTATTCAGGGCAATCGGCTCATAATCGGGGTATGCCGAGGTCCTTTTTTCTCTGCTGTCGGCAAGGAAAACTATTCTTCCGCCGCGGCATTCGGCTCTGACCGAACCCGGAAGCGAGATCGAACCCGAGCCCTTCTTTGCCATTCCGATCATCTTTTCGATGTGGACCGATTCGGGCGACGCGCCTGCGCGGTGCGCGGCAATCCCGAGTGCGCGCGATGCGATGGGGTAGGGGATTGAGGCTATGTCGGAGAGGGGGAGAGTATCTGTGAATCTTTCCGCCTCGCGGTCGAGGAAGGACGAATCGAGCCGAGCCGATTCGGTAAATCTTGCAAAAGCCGAAAGAAATTCGGGATTGATTGCCGCGAGCTCGGGCAAGATATTCTGTCTTATGCGGTTGCGGGGGTAGGAAATATCCGAATTGGTGCTGTCCGTCACGAATTCATACGAGTTTTCGTGACAGAATGCAACGATATCCTTCTTTTTGAAGCCGAGCAGCGGTCTTTCGGCAACACCGTACGCGAGCGCGCGGGTCGGCGCGATCCCGCATGCACCCGAGGGAGAGCACCCGCGGACGAGCGAGAGAAGCAATGTTTCGGCGTTGTCATCGGCGTTGTGCGCAGTCAGAAGCACGGGAATATTTTCTCCGCGCATGATATCTTCGAAGAAGGAGTACCTTACGTCTCTTGCCGCTTCTTCAAGGCTTTTTCCCGATTCTTTTGCAAGCGCGGGGACGTCTGCACGGAGCAGATGAAAGTCTACGCTGTATTTTTCGCAGAGAGCACGGCAGAATTCCTCATCGCGGTCGGCTTCATCGCCTCTGATGCCGTGGTTGATATGCGCGGCGGCAAAAGTGTATCCGCCTTCACGGAGCAGATGAAAGAGACAGACCGAATCGGCGCCGCCCGAAAGACCGAGCAGATAGCGCTGATCTTTTCCGAGCGAGAGAGTGATTTCTTTCATAGCCGTTTACATTCCCGCGGGGGGAGCTGCGGGAGGCGGAGCGCCGTAATCCGGAGGCGCGTCGTCGGCGCGGTTTTCCTCGATCGAATAGAAGGTGGTATAGCGTCCGATCCAGTGGAGCTTGACGGTGCCGGTAGAACCGTGACGGTTCTTGGCAACGATGATCTCGGCAACGGGCGCCTTGGTGACGTCGATCTTTTCCTTTTTCTCGGCGTCCATATAGTATTCATCGCGGTAGATGAAGATAACGGTATCGGCGTCCTGCTCGATCGATCCCGATTCACGAAGGTCTGAGAGCATGGGGCGCTTCGAGGTACGTCCCTCGGTTCCACGCGAGAGCTGGGAACAGCAGATGATCGGAACGTGGAGCTCCTTTGCCATCAGCTTGAGGTTACGCGAGATGTCCGCAACCTCCTGAACACGGTTGTCGGTGTGCTTGTCGCCCTGCATGAGCTGGAGATAGTCGATAACGACAAGACCGACCTTACCCTCGCGGCGGAGCTTCGCCTTCATGCCCGAGACCGTAATGTTCGGGGTGTCGTCGATGAGGACGTTTACTCCCGCAAGGTCAACCACGGAGTTTGCGAGCTTCTGCCAGTCCTGACTCGAGAGGCGTCCTGTTCGCATATTGTAGCTGTCGACCATGGCGTAGGAGGAGAGCATACGTGTTACGAGCTGCTCCGACGACATTTCGAGAGAGAATATGGCGACCTTTTCCTTTGTTCTTCTCGCGTAGTTGAGCGCGATATTGAGACAGAACGAGGTCTTGCCCATACCGGGGCGCGCGCCGACGAGAACGAGGTCGCTCTGTCCGATGCCGGCAAGAGTCGTGTCGAGGTCGCCGTAGCCCGTCTGGATGCCGTCAAATGCCGTGGGATCATCATAGAGGATCGAGAGGTTGCGGAAGATGACTTCGAGCATCGAGGACATTGTTACGAATCCGCGGCTGTCGCGCCCCATTGCGATCTCGGACATCTGCGCGGCGGCGTATTCGATTAGCTCGCCCACGTTTTCCTGCTCCGAGTAAGCGCGTTCGCTGATAGTTCCGCAGGTCTCGATGAGACGGCGCAGAAGGCTCTTTTCAAGCACGATGCGGGCATAGTCCTTGATGTTGAGAGCATTCGGAACGGCGTCTGCGAGTGTGCGGAGGTAGATCTCCGCCTCTTCGCGGTTGTATACCTTTTCCTTTTCGAGCTCGTCAAGAAGCGTGACGTGGTCGATGTCGCGGCTGAGAAGCGAGAGCTGCTTCATCGCGGTGTAGATCTGGCGGTGCTCGGAAAGATGGAAATCCTCCGCGCGCACCGTATCCGAGATCTGCGTCAGCGCGGGCGGGTCGATGAGGATCGAGCCGAGAAGCGCCTGCTCCGCGAGCATGGAAAAGGGCATTTTTTTGATAATGTCAGAGTTCATTTTTATTTATTGCAAACGAGAACGTTGATGTGACCCACTACGTCGGTGTAGAGCTTAGCATCGACTTTGTAGTTGCCGTAGGAGCGGATGGGGTGGTCGAGGACCATCTTGCGGCGGTCGATCTCGATGCCGTGCTGAGCCTTGAGAGCTTCTGCGATGTCCTTTGCGGTGATCGAGCCGTAAAGACGCTCGTCAGCACCCGAGGGTGCCGCGATCTTTACAAGAACGGATTCGAGCTTTGTCGCAATCTCGGCTGCAGCCGCGCGCTCGGTTTCGATCTTATGGAGTCTTGATGCTTCTTTGTTCTTTGCTTCGTTCAATGCCTTGGCGTCGGCGATGATTGCAAGCTTGCGTGCAAGAAGAAAGTTGCGCGCGTAGCCGTCGGAAACCTCGATGATGTCTCCCTTTTTGCCCTGTGCCTTTACGTCCTGTGTCAGAATTACTTTCATTGATTTATTCTCCTTATGTGTGACAAATTATATACTGTGTTAGTTTGCGTCTCCGTCAAGATATTCGTCGATCGCGCCCTTGAGCTGTTCGAGAACTTCTTTTGAGACGGTGTTTTTGACCTGCGCACCTGCGGAATCGAAATGTCCGCCGCCGCCGATCTTTTCGAGAATGAGCTGTACGTTTATCTTGCCGTTAGAACGAGCCGAGATCGCGATGGCGTCGTCGGTGCGGATAAGTACGAACGCGGCGTCGATGTTCTGAACGGTAAGAAGAGTATCGGCGGCTTTCGATGCCGCGATACGGTCGTCGGGTGTGCCGTTGCCTTCGCAAACGGTGATCGCGATGCGCTCGCGGTAGAGCCTTACCTCGCTTCCGAGCTTTGCTTCGGTTACGAAGCTTGAAAGATCGGCAAAGAAGAAGGTACGCGCATATTCGGGATCGGCACCCGCCCCTCTGAGGTAGAGAGCGGCGGAGAAGGTGCGCTCGGATGTGGTCCTGGTGAAATTCTTGGTGTCGAGCATGATGCCCGCGAGCATTACGTTAGCCTCATGGCGCGAAAGTTTTGCCGCGTCGGACGCATGCGTACCCATCGAGGAGATCTCGATAAGCTCGCTGACAAGCTCACTTGCCGAGGATGCCGAGGGCTCGATATATGCGATAAGAGGCTCGCGGTCGAATTCCGCGATCTTGCGGTGGTGGTCGATGATGACGGTGTTGTAGACGTTTGCCGCGATGTCGGAGGATTCCACGATCCTCAGATTGTTGACGTCGGTCATGATGAGCAGGGTGTCCGAACGGACCATGTCAAGTCCGCGCGCGGCGCTTATGAAGATGTCGGCGTATTCGGGCATTGCTTCGATAAGACGCTCGGTCGAGCATTTGAAATTGGAATTGTTCGAATCTATAACGATCTTGACGCTCGGGTTGTATGCGAGTGCGAGTCGTGCAAGGCCTATGCAGGAGCCGATCGAGTCGAAGTCGGGGTTTTTATGACCCATGATGAGGACGTTGCCTGCCTCGGAAATATGGGAGATGAGCTTGTCCGCGATAACTCGGGAACGAACCTTGGTGCGCTTTTGGTTGATCTTTGTCTTACCGCCGAAGAAGTCGATGCCGGTCGGAGTTCTCATTGCGACCTGGTCGCCTCCGCGCTGGAGTGCGGTTTCAAGCGCCGTTTCGGCGTTGCGGCTTCGCTCGGTGATGTTCTTACCGATCGCGCTGACTCCCATAGAGACGGTGACAGACATATTTTCGTCGCCGAAACGAACCTCTCTGATGCGGTCGAGGATGTCGAATTTGGATTCGATACATTCGTCAAGTCTGTCCTTAGGGAAGACAAGAAGGTATTTTTCGCGGTCGTATTCGCGGATAAGAGCGCCGATCGAGTGCGCCCAGTCGGTGATGATCTCATCGACCGTTGCCGCCGCTTCACGGTACGAGCCTTGAACGTACTGGGTAAGCTCCTCGAGGTTGTCGACGGAAATGTAGGTTACAACGGGGCTTTCGCTGTTGATCTGCGCCTCAAGCTCGTCGATCTCGGTGCGGTCCTCGAGCGTGGTCATCCAGTAGTCACGGTCGGCAGATTCCATGAGGTAGGAGTAGGCGTAGAAGTTCGTGTCGGAAACGGTGACGACCTTCTTGCCCGTCATTCCGATTATCTCGTTCATGGGAATTCCCGTAAATACAGAGAAGTTCTTACCCGAAACTGCCATCTGGTTAGCGGCGCCGCAAAGGGTGAGCATTTTTTTGTTTGCCCAGAGTATCTTGCCGTCGGCGGTGGTGATGACCGAAGGAAAATCGACCTGTCTAACCACTTCGCTGATAAGGTGCTCAAGAGACTTCGATGTCTCGTCGGTCATATGTTTTTTATGGGCAAGGTAGGCGAAATAGCATATAGCCGCCTCGAAAACGGCAAGAACTATGACGAAGACCAGCGCGATCATGCCGAGAGATATCTCGGTCAGTGCGGCTGTTGCCAGGGCGACTATCAGGAGCACAAGCCCCGTGCCCGCGCTCATAAGAGTCAGATCGAATGAGCTGATGTCGAAATTTTTGTTTGAAGACATTGTAATTATTTCCTTAAACTTATTCTTTCTTGTCTGTGCGAGTGAATTTACGCAGGAGTGCGGAGGTTATGGGCTTTACCGATTTCGAAATGCCGATGAAGGTGAATAGCGCGGCGGCAAACGAAGGTGAGAACATGAAAAACACAGCCGTTGCGATAATGGGAACTTTGGAAGGGGTGGTTGTGAAGCCCGATCTCGTGCGCCCGAAGAAGTTGACGGTTGACGTGCATCCCATATGGATAAAGGGAAGGGAGAGTGCGATCAGAATGTTATCGGCAACCGCGCCCGCCATTTCGTATTCCCCGCCCTCGATCGAGAATGCGGCGGAGAGGAGAAAGCAGAGGATGTAGACGACTCCGCTTACGGGCGAGAGCGAGAGCACGCGCATCGTTTCGGGTATTTCAGCGGCGGTGCTTGAACGGAAGAGCGATACCGTCAGCTCGCAGGAGATATAGCAGACAAGAGATGCGGCGGCGAAGAGGAGTCCGGGGAGGATGTTTACGAAATACGCGGCAAGCATCTCGAGGACGCTTTCTTCGATAATGAAGATCTCTTCGTTGACGGTCCTGTAGAGGTCAACAATATAGGTGCGGATAAATTCCGCGGTCTCGGCGAGGTCTTCGCCCGAGAGAAGGAATGCGATAAGTCCGCCACCGAACAGAAGAACGGTCAAAAGCGAGAGAGTCTCGGAGAGCGGACGGCGCTTGAGCATCGGTGTCGCGAGGATGCCGAGTGCGGCGGGAATGAATACGGGTAGCGCTTCAAGCGGACCGAGTACGATCGCCGCGGCGATATATGCCGACAGAACGGGCGCGATCACTCTGAAGCCTCCCTTGCCGATCATGAGAAAGCCTGAGACGCCGAAGCTGTAGGTGAAACCGATATATACAGCGGGCAGAGTAAAATTACCCGTGGTTGCTATGAGAAAAAGGCAGGGGAAGAGTATTCCGAGTACGGGAACGAGGCGCCGTGCCTGGATGAATATGATCGCGCCGAGGACAAAGACAGTTATCCCCGCGAAGACGGGAGCCTCGTAAAAGACCATTGAAAGTGAGCCGAGTATGAGCGAGAGCGAGAAAAAGATCGTGGGCAGACCGTAAAGCTTTCCCGGAAACTCGGGAGTGTGTGTTCTTGCGGGCGTCATCTGTACCTCCTTCCGCATTTAGCGATATTTCTCCAATTATAATATTACATTATAATATTGTATCATACTTTTTTATATTTGTAAATAGAAAATTATTGAATATGTAATGAATTTTGGGTGAAAGATGGGAGAAAAAATATAAATATAATAGATTTTTATAATTATAATACTTGACATCGTTTGCTTGATGTGATATACTGTTCATGCAGTTATAATACTGATGTGATATAATAGATTATTTAATTTGACGTGCAATGCGCAAGATAAACTGTGGATTATAATTTGCAATGCCGGCCTTTCAGGGACACTTGAGTATTCTTATGAAATATCAGCAACAAATTATTAAATCGGATGCAGGATCGAGGATTTAACAATGAAAAGATTGATACCGCTTTTGATGATTATATTAATTCTCCCTTCTTGCTTTTATGGAGAATTGCCCAACGAGACCTCTGCGGATATTGCATCTGAAACCGAGGCTTTTTCGGAAGATCCGGAAACTGTACCGGTTTATGAATATACGCCTTCGCTTTCATCGAAGAATGAGATATCCGAGGTTGGTATTACTATTGGCGGCGTAACGGTTGAGGCGGAAAAACTCGTGGATGTTTCATATGACTGTATTGGATATGATTCCGAGAAGGATCAGTATCGCTATTCAACTTACGGAGAGAATTCCATTAACTTCACTGAGGATAAATTGAAGAATTTTCCCATTATGCGATCCAAAGAAACTGCAGAGATCACGGTCTTGGTTGATAATTTGGAGTGGAATAGTTCCATTATCTCGGTCAACGGTCCGGATGATTATAATCTGAAGGGAAACAGAGTTGATCTTCCAAAGGATAAAGGCATATATTTTCTTGTAGTATATGTTTCGGTCGAGAATCCGCGTAATAATGAAAACTTAACACCGATCGTAGGTGAAACATATGTTTCATCATATCAATATGTAGTGGGTATTGTTGTTGAATGACAATGTATAAATTTTCCGATAAAAATGAAAATATCAAAACATTTTTTCAAAAACCTATTGCAATTTGACTTTTAATGTGCTATAATATATATGTACGAGTAGAGACTGAGAGAGGGCGCCAAGTCCTCTCTCATTTTCTCGAATAGATATTTTTGCCGGAGGTGTATATTTTGAAACCTCAAAAAGCACAAAAGCCGCAAAAACCGCAAAAGCCGATCGCGCCGCAAGCGCCCCATCCGGTGCATCCGCCGCAGCCCGTGCAGAAGCCTTTGCGTCCTCTCGTAACTCTCCCCGAGCTTATCGCGGAGCATATCGAGAACAAGAGACGCCTTAAAAAAGAAATGAAGAATTTCAAAAAGACGCTCAAGCGTGAGGAAAAGGCGGCGAAGGCTACCCTCAAGTGGGTCAAAAAAGAGAAGAAGAATCTCAAAGCGCTGAAAAAGCAAAAGAAAAAAGAGAAAAAAGAGAAAAAGAAGAAATGAAAAAAGAGCTTACGGGAGTAGCCGCGCGCGTTTATCCCCTGATCGAAAACACCGTCCGCGAATGCGGATGCGAGATCTGGGACCTTGAATTCGTCAAGGAAGGCGCGGACAGAATACTTCGTATTACCATTGATACAGACCGCGAGGGCGGAGTCGGTATTGAGGACTGCGAGCGCGTCAACCGCGCCGTTGATCCCATCCTTGACGAGGCAGACCCGATCGACACCTCGTATTATCTTCAGGTATCCTCCCCCGGGATCGAGAGGGATATCACGCTTCCCTGGCACGTCACCGCATGCGCGGGCGAGAGAGTCGAGGTAAAGCTTTTCGCTCCCGTAGAGGGCAGCCGCAAGTACGACGGCATCCTCCTCGGCTTTGAGGGCGGGGAGACCGATCCCGCGAGAAAGATCCTCCTTGATATCGGAGAGAAGACGCTCGCCTTCGAGTACGAATCCGTCTCGAAGATCAAAACTTTGTTTGATTTTGATAGTATATAATTTCAGAAAGGACATATCGAAAAATGAATTCGGAATTTTTCGCCGCACTTGACGAGCTTGAACAGAAGCGAGGCATATCGAAGGCATATATGCTTGAGAAGATCGAGGCGGCACTTGTCGCGGCTTATAAGAAGGAATACGGAAACAATACCAACGTCCGTATCAACATCGACGAAAACAAGAAGGACGTCCGCGTTTATCAGCAGAAGGAGGTCGTTGCTGAGGTCGAGGATCCCGAGATCCAGATCTCTCTTGAGGATGCAAAGTCGCACAACAAGCGCATGACAGTCGGTAAGATCCTTGAAACAGAGGTAAAGCCCAAGAATTTCCGCCGTCTTTCGGCAGGCGCGGCACGCTCTGTTATCATCCAGGCTATCCGCGAGGCGGAAAGAAAGATCGCGCAGGAGGCTTACGAGGCGAAGCGCGAGGAGATCATCACCGCAACCGTATCCAAGATCGACGATGAGACCGGTGACGTTATCATCTTCACCGGCAACGGCAACGCGCGTCTGCGCCAGACCGAGCAGATCCCCGGCGAGGAATTTTTCATCGGTCAGAAGATCAAGATATACATTTCCGAGGTCAACCGCGAGGCAAGAGGACCGCTCGTCACGATCTCGAGAGCGCATCCCGGACTTGTCCGCCGTATGTTCGAGCTCGAGGTGCCCGAGATCCAGGAGGGCGTCGTTCAGATCAAGGGAATCGCCCGCGAGGCAGGCTCGAGAACCAAGATTGCAGTTTTCTCGACCGACGAGAGCGTTGATCCCGTTGGTTCCTGTGTCGGTGCAAAGGGTATGAGAATCAACACCATCCTCGGCGAGCTTGACGGCGAGAAGGTCGATATCATCAAGTACAGCGAGGATCCCGCAGAGTACATCGCCGCGGCTCTCGCACCCGCAACCGTAGATTCGGTCACCATGCTCGGTGAGAAGACCGCGCACGTAGTCGTTAAGCCCGATCAGCTTTCTCTCGCTATCGGCCGCGAGGGTCAGAACGCACGCCTCGCCGCAAGACTTACCGGCTGCAAGATCGATATCAAGCCCGAATAATTTAAAATGGCAAAAAAACAGGGACAACCCGCGCCGAGAAAGATTCCGATGCGTCAGTGCCTCGGATGCAACGAGCATAAGCCGAAGATAGAGCTTGTGCGCATCCTCCGCACTCCCGAGGGCGAGATCACTCTCGACCTTACGGGTAAAAAATCGGGCAGAGGCGCGTATATATGCAAAAATCCCGCGTGCCTCAAAAAGCTCCGCAAGAACCGCCGGGCAGAGACGAACCTCGGTGTAAGCATACCCGAGGTGGTCTGGGACGCGCTCGAAGCTCAGATGGCAGGAGAGCAGTAATGGGAAACACCCCGAAGGAAAAGCTCCTCGGAATGCTGGGGCTTTGCATCCGCGCACGCCGCGCCGTCTGCGGTACGGTCAATGTCTGTGAGGCGCTGAAGGCGGGTAAGGTCAAGCTTGTCGTCGCCGCTTGCGATAATTCCGCGGCAACAGACAAAAGGCTTTCCGACCGCACGGCTTTCTATGGCGTAAAGCTTATAAAAACAGAACTAACCGCCGCCGAGATCGGCGCGGCTACGGGGAAATCCCTCGTAGCGGCAATGGCAGTAACAGACGGATCCATGGCAGAGGCGGTTGAGAAGAAGGCGGAAGAAGCATCCGCAAACAATAATTAATACATCAAAAAGAACAATTTCGTGTCCGTTAAGGAGGAAGACAGATAATATGGCAGTCGGCTCTCAGTATAAAGTGAATCAGTTGGCAAAGGACTTGTCGCTCAAAACCAAAGATCTTACAGATATCATGGCGGCGGCGGGACTTGAAGTCAAAACACAAAAGACCCTCGAACCCTTCGAACTTGATGTGATCTGGGAAACTCTCACCACGTCAAATCAGATCGTCGGTATCGAGGATTATATCGACGGCGTGTCAGGCATACCCTCTTTGCGGAAAAAAGCCGCAGAGACGAAGCCCGAAGCAAAGGTAAAGGCTGAAAAGCCTGCCGAAGGTAAGGGTGCTAAGTCCGCGGAGAAGAAACCCGAAAAGAAGGCTGAAGCGAAGCCCGAGCAGAAGATCGAGCAGAAAAAGCCCGAAGCGAAGCCCGAGCAGAAAAAGCCCGAGGAAAAGAAGCCCGAGGGCAAGCCTCAAGAAAAGCAGAACGTCGCGCGCAGTGCGGGCGAGCGTTTTGAGTCGCGTATGAGTGCGGCAAACGAAAAGTCAAAGCAGGAAAAGACCGAAAAGAAGCAGGAAAAGCGCGAGGAAAAGAAGTCGGGCAGAACTGCTATCGATATGCGTGCCGGCGCACGTCCCGAGGGTGAGCGCGAGGTCGTTACGGTCAGCCCCAAGGCGGCTACCCGTGTCGTTGACACCAGAGGAAGCGGCGCCGTTGACCTTTCGAAGTATGACGATAACCTTGACGGCATCGTTCCCGAAAATATCCGCGATGACCGCGGCGGAAGCCAGAAGGTGAAGAAGTCTCCCGCGGCTCAGAACACCGAGAAGGAAGGCGGAGCTCGTCCCGGTCAGAAGAACCAGAATCAGGGCGGCAAGAACGAGAATCGCAAGGACCAGAAGAACGGCAAGGATAACCGTCAGAATAACAAAAACGACAAGAACAATAATAACAATAAAAACGGTAAGAACGGCAAGAAGGGCGGATTCGTTCCCGCACCCGCACCCGCTCCCGTAAAGAAGGTTCCGGTTAAGGCAGAGATCCCGGATGAGATCACCGTAGGTGAATTCGCATCCAGAATCAAGGTTTCCGCGGGCGAGGTTATCAAGAGACTCATGCTTATGGGAATGATGGTCACACTTAACCAGACCATCGACTTTGACACTGCTTTCCTCATCGCCGACGAGCTCGGCGCAGAGATCACGAAGGAGGTCGTTGTAAGCATCGAGGACAGACTCTTCGATGAGGAAGAGGACAGCCCCGAAAACCTTGTCGAGCGCGCTCCCGTTGTTTGCGTAATGGGACACGTTGACCACGGTAAGACCTCGCTTCTCGACGCCATCCGTAACACCCGCGTTACCGCAGGCGAGGCGGGCGGAATTACCCAGCATATCGGTGCGTACCGCGTTAAGATCAACGGCAAGGAGATCACATTCCTTGATACCCCCGGCCACGAGGCGTTCACCGCAATGCGTGCCCGCGGAGCACAGGCGACAGACATTGCTATCCTCGTAGTTGCGGCTGACGACGGTATCATGCCCCAGACAGTTGAGGCGATCAACCACGCAAAGGCTGCGGGCGTACAGATCATCGTAGCCATCAACAAGATGGATAAGCTCGGTGCAAATCCCGATAATATCAAGACAGCACTTACTCAGTACGATCTCGTTCCCGAGGAATGGGGCGGCGACGTAATGTGCATCCCCGTTTCGGCTCTCAAGCACGAGGGTATCGACGATCTTCTCGAATCGATCCTTCTTATCGCCGAAATGCAGGAATATAAGGCTAACCCGAACAGACGCGCAAAGGGTATCGTAATCGAGTCGAAGCTCGACCGCGGACGCGGACCCGTTGCGACCGTCCTCATTCAGAACGGTACTTTGCGCGCAGGCGATATCGTTATCGCAGGAACTGCCGTCGGACGTGTTCGTGCAATGACCGACCACACCGGCAGGATCGTTAAGGTCGCACCTCCCTCGATGCCTGTTGAGATCACGGGTCTCGCAGACGTTCCCCAGGCGGGCGACGAGGTCAACGCAGTCGTTGACGAAAGAATGGCAAGAGAGCTTGCAGAGCAGAGAAGAAGTCAGGCAAAGGAAGAGGAATTCAAGGCAAACGCAAGAACCAACCTGGGCGACCTCTTCGCGCAGATCCAGGAAGGCGTCAAGGAGCTCAACGTCATCGTCAAGGCAGACGTTGCGGGTTCCGCGGAGGCAGTCAAGCAGTCGCTTGAAAAACTCACCAACGAGGAAGTCCGTGTACGCGTTATCCACGCGGCAGCGGGCGGTATCACCGAGGGCGACGTTATGTTCGCGGCGGCATCCAACGCCATTATCGTCGGCTTCAACACCAGACCCGACCGTACCGCGCTCGATTCGGCTGAGCGTCAGGGCGTTGAGATCAGAACCTACCGTATCATCTACGATTGCATCAACGAGATCACCGCGGCTATGAAGGGTATGCTTGCTCCGAAATTCCGCGAAAAGCTCCTCGGACATATTGAGGTACGTCAGGTCATCCACGTTCCGAACGTCGGCTTCATTGCAGGTTCCTACGTTCAGGACGGCAAGATCACCCGTAAGGCACAGATCCGCGTAGTACGCGACGGTATCGTTGTTTACGAGGATAAGATCTCCTCTCTCCGCCGTTTCAAGGACGACGTAAGCGAAGTAGCGCAGGGATATGAATGCGGTGGCGGACTTGAGAAGTTCAACGACCTCAAGCTCGGAGATATACTCGAAGCATTTGTTATGGAAGAGATTGAACAGTGATAAAAAATCCGGAAGCGTGAGCTTCCGGATTTTTTAGTGGTCAGTGGTTAGTGGACAGTGGACAGAAAGATGCGGATTTTGGTTTTTGTTTAACAATAGCGGGAAGTTTTTGAAGATTCTTAAGGAACTTTTCGAAAAAAGTTCCTTAAGTCGCGCTCCGCAGAGCAGCGAAAACGGTTGCCGAAGGCAACCCCGCAAGCGAAGCTTGCTCACCCCCTGTGCTTCAAGCGGGCGGCGCCCCTGTCGCCCGCTTGGAAGGAGTAAAATCACCCCTTGCGGGTGGTTTTCGCTCCTTCACCCCCGCCGTCCGCAGACGGCGAAATTACAACTTTGCGGTTATTGAAATATCACGACGATTATGCTATAATTCTGTCAGGAGGACGAAAATGAACAACTTAAACAAATTTTGCATAATAGTATCAGATTTGCGAAAAGACAAAGGCTGGACACAGACATCTTTGGCGGAAAAACTCGGCATTTCCCCGCAATCCGTGTCAAAATGGGAGTGCGGGATCGGATACCCGGACGTTACGCTGTTCCCCGTTATTGCCGAGTTGTTCGGTGTTTCGGTCGCTGTACTTTTCGGTGAAACACTTGTCAGTGAGTATAATATGAAAAAACACTCTATTTACGAGCGCAGTTTCGTTTTTGAACAACTGAAAAATATCGAAATCCGAGTCGGAAATCTCTGCCGAATCGAAGTGATCGACGGCGAAAACGAGAATGCCCGACTCGATATAGAGGGAGATGCTTCATTCATTGAATTCTTTTCCGTTGAAAAGGAATATGGAGGAATAAAAATAGAGGTGAAGAATCCTAACGGTGCGGGAGAAAAATGGACTCCTTATGACAGAGACGGATATTCGGGAGAGAATACCGTACGAATTTATACCGGATGCGTTTACAGCAATGTTGAAATTTGTAATTATCTTGATATTTCGGTGGAAGCGTCGGAAAAGGAGAACGGCGTTTATGAGTGGATTTGTAGAAATTGAAAGTTTGTATAATAAGTTTTACTTCTGTTTGCAAGGTTTGAATTAACAAAACAGGGGTGCAGGGGCGAAGCCCCTGCAAGAAAGACGTTGTCATCCTGAGGGCGCGTCCGCAGACGATTTTGCGCCCGAAGGATCTCGTGCCGCCCCAATTTACAAGGGCGGCGCGGTGCTTGTACAAAGAGGTACGATGTGCATAATCGAATAATTATAATTAAACGTAGTTGTTTGCACTTTCAAAAGGCAAAAAAATATAATCACTGTGTAATTTTGATTGTACACAGTGATTTTTCATATTCATATACTTTTAGTTTGGTCGGTGCTGTGCAGACCACTTCGCCAGCACCGCGCTGACCGAGGAACAACTCGGTCATCACGAGATTCTTCGGCAGCGGGGGCGGCCTGCGGGCGCTGCCTCAGAATGACATAGTTGAGCAGAGCTCAACAGTCGGTTCTGCCTCGGCGGCTGAACACCGCCGTTTTCCTTTGGAAAACCGTCAGACCCGACGGGCAAGTGCGTAATATAGGCTGCCGCCCCCTTCACCCCTGCACCCCAAGTGCGAACATAGTTTTCTGTTTTTTGTGCATTTTGCTATATGCTATTTTTTGTCGTAAGTTTGTCAGCAACCTGATACCGCGCGTTTGCGCAGGATTTTCAGCTTTAAGGCAACTTTTACTCAACAACTCTGATGCTCTCAATAACAACGCTCTCGCGGGGGACGTCAGCCATATAGTAGCCGAGTCTGCCGGTCTTGACGGATGCGATGGCGTCAACGACCTCGAGGCCTTCGATCACCTTGCCGAAGCCCGCGTACTGCGCGTCGAGGTGGGGGGAGTCCTTATGCATAATGAAGAACTGCGAAGACGCAGAATCGGGATCGTTGGTGCGGGCCATCGAGAGAACGCCCGCGGTGTGCTTAAGGTCGTTCTGAACCCAGCCGTTAGCGGCGAATTCACCCTTGATCGAGGGAGCTTCCTTGTGGTCGAACTGCGCGTTGTAGCCACCGCCCTGGATCATGAAGCCCTTGATGACGCGGTGGAAGATCAGACCGTCGAAGAAGTTCTCGCCGATGAGCTTGAGGAAATTTTCAACAGTCTTGGGAGCGAGCTTGGGGTAAAGCTCAGCCTTCATAGTGCCGAAGTTGGTTACTTTGATTTCGATGATAGGATTAGGCATTGTTTTAGTTCCTTTTCTTTAGTTTTTTATCGCGCGTTGCGCGAATGGTTATTT
>JAZSMP010000234.1:0-10493 GCA_045535915.1 Eubacteriales bacterium
TCGTTTTATGATTATTTATCGAATTTTACGTTTGAGATCACGGTAAACGTCAGCTGGAAAGTATTGTTGCCCTGTGTGACGGCTCCGTTTGCTTTGACTTCGCTCTCAATAAGTTTGATCTCACCGTTTTCAACGGTAACGGTAATAGTCTGGGTCACGCTGCGGAAGGTTGCGCCCATTTGCTCGATAAGTGCCTTATAGGTATCCTTCGGCTCGCAGGTAAAGCTGTATTGGGTATCCGACAGCTTCTTGACGCCCGTGACCGCCACATCCTTGAATTGGCAAGAATTTATAAGGCTTTCGACAAACGCGCGAGCCTCCGCCTCGGTCTGTGCCACTTGCTGGCTCTGTCCGTCAACAGCTACGGTCTGAACGCCCTGTGAATAGGAAATATCGTATTTCGTACCGTTCATATCGGCATCAATATCATAGAAATATCCCTTATCGTTTTTGCCGTAAGTGACCGCGTCGGTCTCGGCACTTTGCTGAGTTTCGCCCATGATCTTGAGCGTCTGCGAGATATCAAGCGTAAACTTGCCTTCTCCCTTGGCAGCTCTTTCAT
This sequence comes from Eubacteriales bacterium, assembly GCA_045535915.1. Classification (GTDB taxonomy): domain Bacteria; phylum Bacillota; class Clostridia; order Oscillospirales; family CAG-272; genus CAG-390. The sequence goes on from JAZSMP010000234.1 coordinate 563, forward strand.
CAAGCAGCTCTTTGAACTCATCAATGAGTCTTATGTCATCCGCCGCTGTGTACTTTTCGGGATTTACTTTTGCCGCATCGATCGCAGCCTGGTTATACTTTGAATAGGTACCCTTAACGGATATCTCGGGCATTTTTTCGCCGCCCGACTTCTGCTCAAACACGAAGCTGAATTCAAAAGCTGTCGCATTGAATTCGGCATCTGCCATGATATGAACGGTTACGTCAACCACGTCATGAGTAAGAATTGTGACATCAAGTCCGGTCTTATCGAGTATTTCGTGGACTGCCTTTGCAGTGTAACCCGAGAAGGTAAGATCATAAGTACCGTCTTCGTTGATCTTAGCCTCTTTATTCATACAATCACCGAACTCAAAGATATCGGTATCTTCCTCATCCAGATACTCTTCCGCTTCTTCCTTTGTCATAGGGGAATAAAGCTTCTGACTAATGCCATCCCCACGGTTGGAGAGAAAGTAGTTTCCGCCGTGATATGCTTCAACTGTGGTCAATTTCTGAGTAGAGGAAAGCGAGGGCATGGACATTTTCATCTCTGTCTCGGTATAAAACTCAAAATTATCCGTGACAAGACCGGTTCTTATATCAATGCCTTTTGCGGTCGTGTTTACTTCAACACCATTCATAGTCACGTTCATGATCATCTCGAGGGTCGACTCATATGAATCATAAGAATTCATCTTTTCGTCGATCAGGTTAAAAAGCTCGTCCGCCGTATAATTCTTTTCAGGCGCGGGAATTTCGGTTGTATCCTGATCAGAAGAACCATCTGTGTCCTCAACCTTCGCACAGGAAGAAAACAACAATACCATAGCCAAAGCAAGCATCATAAGTAAAAGTGTTCTGAATATTTTCATTGTGTTTCTCCTTTTTATTCGTTATTATCATTATATCATAAATTAATTCGGATGTAAAGTGACAGAGTCACATTTTTTGTGCTTGGCAAACATTTCATTTGCCAAAGTCTTTCACATATATAGACGCGAAAAACCCGTTCAGGTTGCATTTTTTGATAAAAATTTTTAAAAAATCCGCTTTATGTGGATTTCACTTGACAAATGAAAGAAAAAGTAGTAATATTATCTTACAAATAATCATTAAGAGAGGTATTATTCATGAAACTTTTATTTCTCGGCACAGGCTCGGCAAAATGCAAAAAAACTCCCGAGGATCAGATCCCCGAGGGCGCGCGCCGCTGCTCCTCGATGCTGATGGACGGAAGGATTCAGCTCGACGTACCGATACATACCTATGACTTCCTTGAAAAACGCGGAATTGATCCCGCCGGCGTGACCGATATTTTTCTGACACACAGCCACGACGATCATTTCTGCAAGGAGACCTTCCTTCGCTACGCAAAAGCGGGCGGGAGACGTCTTAATTTCTACTGCAACACGGGTGCACTCGAATATCTCGGACTGACCGAGGAGGAGATGGCACTTGTCAATATCGTGACGGTTGAGGCTATGGAGACCTTCGAGGCAGCGGGCATGACCGTCACCGCGCTCCCCTCGAACCATATTGCGGGTAAGAACGAGCAGACCCTTCATTACGTCTTCGAAAAGAACGGTCAAAAACTCTTCTACGGTCTTGACGGAGGCTGGCTGACGGGCAAGGAATGGGGCTTCCTATATAGAAAGGCACTCCCAATCGACTGTGCAATTTTCGACACGACCTGCGGCGAACAGCCGGGCAACTTCCGTATCGGCACGCACAACACCATCCCGATGGTCCGCCTGCTCGTTGAGGCATTCAAGGAGAATGGCGTCATAGGAGAAAACGGTAAATTCATCGCAAGCCACATGGGGCCTCATATCCACGGAGTCCCCGCCGAGGAAACGGCAAGGATACTCGCGGAATTTGGCGTTATTATGGCGTATGACGGATTTGAGATAGAAATATGATAAAAAAGATTTCCGCTTCGGCGGGAATCTTTTTTATGTATGAACTATAATCGCCCCCTGCGATCCTCTGTTTACTCCCGTCAGACGGTGCGACCAAAACAGTTCGGGATCACACATCGTACAATCGGCGGATATTTCGATGTTCTTCACGCCCGCACGGCGGAGTGCGAGAGCATTGACCTTTTTGAGATCGACGTGATATTTTTCTCTCGTTTTACGGATAAAGACTTCAGATTCCTTTCCAAAGGCTTCGAGTATAGCATCGGGTACGTCGCGATCGGTCTCAAAGCAGCAGACTGCGATATTCGGTCCTATCGCGGCACGAATATCGCACGGGTCACAGCCGAACTCGGATACCATTCTGCGGACGGTCTTGCCCGCGATATCGGCGGCTGTCCCTCTCCAACCCGCATGAACAGCACCGACCGCGCCCGTGACGCTGTCCCATAAAAGAATGGGCGTGCAATCTGCGGTAAAAACAACGAGTGCACAACCCTCATCGTTCGTTATCAACGCGTCGCATTCGGGATAGGCATGATGATCAAGTCCGCAAGCGTCTTTTTTCGTAACAACGCGGACGATATCCGAATGAGTCTGTCGGGTCAGGACAAGATTCTTTACGTCAAAGCCTATTCTGTCAGCAAGGATCTCGAAATTTTTGATTACATTTTCCGAGCTGTCACCGCGGTGCATGGCAATGTTCATCGAGGCAAAAACGCCCTCGCTGACGCCACCCTCGCGCGTGGTAAATCCGTGCGGAACACTTATATTATCGGCATTTATGATGCCGTTTTTTATTTTGAACGACAAATCAATTACCCCCAAGGTAGCGCTCGTAATAGAAAAGATACTGCTGTGCCAGACCCGCGTACGCGCCGAGAGAAGCGGCATCGAAGGGCGCGGGAAAATATTTTTCTATGACGCGCTTGACCCAGACGTCAACGGGGAATGCGTCGGTACGGTCAAATCCGAAAAGCAGAGTACAAGCCGCAACCTTCGGTCCGACTCCCTTGACCTTCATCAGCATCTCTGCCGCTTCTGCAGTCGTTTTTGCCGCCGCAACTGCTTCAAGATCAAGCTCGCCGGACACGATCTTCTGCGCGGCATCGTATATGTATGGCGCACGGAAACCGAGCTTAATCTCGCGCAGAGCATCAACTCCCGCCTCTGCTACCGCCTCGGGCGTCGGAAAGGCGTAGACCTCCCCCGCTCTTTCGGCAAGCTCGGCGGAACATTCTACTCTCTCGCCGAGATTTTTTGAGATAGTACCGATAAGTCCGCGGATGCGCGGGATGTTGTTGTTCTGCGAGATAATAAAGGAACAAAGCGTTTCCCACATTTCCTGGCGAAGGATACGGATACCTTTGCAGTGCTCGACCGCCTGAGCGAGCGCAGGATTCTCCGAGCGCGAGAGAATATCGCTTCTTGCGCCCTCAATATCAAAATCGAGTCCGAGGTAATGAATCCATATTTTTTCAAAATCCTCGGCGTCGGTACCGTAAACTGTAATGCAATTTCCGTCCTGCGCAACGCTGATATATTTCCCAAAAGCAACACCGCCGAACTCGCATTTATGCGTTGAATTTTCTATCGGCATAAATCTGAACGCCTGACCGCAGTCAAAGACCGCACCGACGTCAAAGTAATCAAGATTTTTTATCTTTACAAAGGAAGTGCCTTTTTCGGTCACTCCAAATTCTCTATCAAGTAAAGAATTTATCGGCATATTGTAAATTCCCTTTCTAATTTTTGTATTTTGCTTGCAATATCCGCTGTTTTCTGCTATAATATTATTATCTATAGTTATTATACTATAAAACTTCCGATTAGTCAATAGTGAGGTTAGTATGAACCAGATATACACCATACATATAAACGAGCATTTCGACCGTGCACGCGAGGATGCAAGCTGCGGCTGCCCCGTCTGCTCGCTCTACCGTATGCTTGAGGAAAATGAACTCGAGCTCATTCTCGGTGCTTCGATGATGGAGCCCGACGTCAGACAGAAGACGAACAAGCTCGGCTTTTGCGACACGCATATGAAGATGATGTTCGAGTACCGCGCGCGCCTGCCGATGGCTCTTACTCTCGAAAGCCACCTCGATCAGCTCCGCCGCGAGGTCGGTGACCTCCCTCTTACGGTTCCCGGCACACGCGCAAGAGCAAGAATACACGAGCTCGAGGAGGACTGCTACGTCTGCCGCCGCATCAACGAGTATTTCAAGAACCTGCTTGAAAATCTTGTGTACATCTGGAGCACCGATCCCCTTTTCCGCGAGAAATTTGCCGCACAGCATATGTTCTGCCTGCCTCACTGGGAGATGATGCTCGGCGTCGCAAAGCAGAAGCTCGGCAAAAAGGATTACTACGCCTTCGCAAAGGCGGCGGGCGACGTCGTTCTTCCCTACTTTGATCAGCTCCGCGAGGACGTTTCATGGTTCTGCAAAAAGTTTGACTACCGCTACGGGGACGAGCCCTGGTATAACTCCAAGGATGCCGTAGAGCGCGCTATGGCATTCCTCAACTCCGATCTGCACCGTCCTCCGAAGAAAAAATAAGATTATCCAATTGTAAAACTTGCGTTTTACAATTGATACGCGCGCTTATCTCCGCCTGTCAAAATCACAGATTTTGACGCCTCCCCTCGGCGCGCGGACTCGCTCAGCTAGTCCTGAAGGTGTTTTTTCGTCGGCAAAGCCACCGAAAAAACGAATTATATAAAAATTGCATTTCGTAAGAATGCAAAATAAGAATAAAAAAACGCAAGAAGGTAAAAATCAAAATGATAGATCTTCTCTCACTGCATAAGCAGTTTATACTTACACACGTAAAGGAAGGCGACGTGTGCGCCGACTTCACGATGGGCAACGGCTACGACACCGAATTTCTCTGCCGCACAGTCGGCGAGGCCGGAAAAGTATTCGCCTTCGATATCCAACCCGCGGCTGTAGAGTCCACAAAAAAGAGACTTGCAGCGGTCAATTGCCCCGAAAACTACACTCTCATCTGTGACTCGCATCACAACGCCGCAAAATACATCGACTGCAAGATAAAGGGCGGAATGTTCAACCTCGGTTGGCTTCCCGGCGGCGACAAGTCGATAACCACCATGCGTGAGACCACGATGCCCGCCATCGAGACCGCAATCTCGCTTCTCGATTCGGACGGAGTGCTTACCGTCGCTGTCTACCCCGGACATCCCGAGGGCGACGCGGAAGGCAAAATGATCGAGGAATACCTCTCATCCCTCTCGCGCTTCAAGCTCTGCGTGACCAAGATAAAGATCGTAAATTCCCCCACATCTCCCTATTTCTTCTTGATAGAAACGAAGTAACAATTTGCAGTAATCTGCGGAAAGGAAGGCAAAATGAATAACGGAAACAAGAGCACGGGCAACTCCGAACTTATAGCAATTGCCAACCGCCGCAGAGAGGAACTCAAAAAGGCTCAGGCGCGGCAGGCACAAGTTCAGCAGCCTCAACCGAAACCTCAGCCTCAGCCTCAACCGCAATCACAGCAAAGACCTCAACCCCAACCCAGACCTCAGCCAATGCCCGAAAAACGCCGTCCTTCTCCCGAGGCAGAAGCGGCTGAAAAGGCACGTGCCCGTCGCGAAGAAGCGATCAGACGCGCACGCACCGAGGAAGAAAAGAAACGCGCGAAAGCCATCAGACGAGCTCGGGCAGAAGAAGAAAAGAGACGCGCCGAAACCGAAAAGCGCAAAAAAGAAGAAGCGGCACGCATCGAGCGCGACAAAATTGCCGAGCAGAAGCGCATCGAACGGCGCGAGCGTGCGGACGAGCTTGCCGAAAGATTGGCATCGGTCAAAGAAACCTACAAGGGTACTCTCAAAAACGCCTTCGGTTACTTTGCCGTCTTCATCTGCGTTCTTCTGATAATCTGCACGGTATCGGCAACAATCTTTCTCGTCAGGCTGCTCGGTTACGGCGAAAAGCCCGATACTCCCGCGGCGGCAGTCTTCTCCACAGAGGGCAAAAAGAAGAATTACGACTACTCGGATATCGTCCGTGACGGTATATATTACCTTGACTTTTCACCAATCGCGGAGCTTTGCTCGCTCTCGCAGAGCGGTGACAAGGACCTTATCATCTACTCGACCGCAAACGGCGAGCAGATCAGATTTGCACCGCCCTCGCGTGTCGTTATGATAAACGGCAACAGCGTCACGGCATCCGGCGCGATCCTTTCCGAAAGCGAAAGACTTCTCGTGCCGCTCGATCTCGTCCAAAATTACTTCATCGGACTTGACGTAACTGTCGACGAGGGAGTCAACGAAGAGACCGGCAAGCCCTACCTCAATATCTCTATATCAAGAATTGCAGAAGGCAAGGGATTTGCCGATATTTCCTTCCTTCTCAAATACAATTCGGTTCTCAGCGGAATTTCAAACGAATCCCTGCCCGAAGAACCCGTAACGCTGCCTGTCGGTGCTCCGACCTACGAATACGCCGCAGACCTTTCATACTATCTGCGCTTTATGTGCCCCGAGGATTTCGATAAACACATGATACTTATCAATCCCTCGAATCCCAAAGACGCAACTTACATCCCCGAGGATCTGATCTCGGTGCCCAACCCACGCTATGACAACGGCTCCTCTCTCTGCCGCGACGCTTCAATGTCACTCGAGGCTCTCTTCCTCGAGATGCACACTCTCGGCTTCCGCGAGATGAAGATAAGCGTTGCATACCGTTCATACGAGCAACAGGAATATCAGTTCGACGTATATACTTATAACGAACGCTACTATTACCGATCACATTACGAGAGCGAGGGCAAGTGGTTCAGCGACGAGGCATACGCCGTTCTCGGTAAGGCTTACCTCGAGGAAAAATACATCTCGCAGGGCAAGACCTCTCTTTCTGCCGATGACGCCAAGAGAGTTGCCATGTCCTATTCGGCATATCCCGGCACGGGCGACCATCAGACCGGTCTTGCCTTCGACCTTTACCTCTCGGGATTCTCGGGTCAGAAATTCGCCGAGACCGAGGAATATAAGTGGCTTCTCGATAATGCACACAAATTCGGATTCATCTTCCGATACCCCAAGGAAAAGGAAAACATCACGGGATATTCCTTCGAACCCTACCATCTCCGCTTTGTCGGTCAGTATCACGCCGCAATCATTCACGAGACAGGTCTTTCGCTCGAGGAATACGTCGCAAAATATATTGATTGACAAAAAAAGCGGTTTAATGATATAATATTATGATAAATTACTTAAAAAGGACGGTGAGAATATGGTAACGATAGCTTCGGTCGAAAAAGGCTCTATTTGCGAAAAGCTCGGATTGCGTGCGGGCGATTGCCTTATTTCGATCAATTCGCATGAAATATACGATATTCTCGACTACCGTTTCCGACTTTGTGAGAAAAAGATAAAGCTTTATGTCATGCGTGACGGCAAGATCAAAAACTACCGTTTCCGCAAGGAAGAAAGCGATATCGACATCGGGCTTGAATTTGCAACGGCTCTGATGGATGAAAAGCAGTCCTGCAAGAACAAATGCATCTTCTGCTTCATCGACCAGAATCCGCCCGGTATGCGCGAGTCCTGCTACTTCAAAGACGACGATTCGCGCCTCTCATTCCTTCACGGAAATTACATCACCCTCACAAATATCAGCGAGCGCGAGGTCGAGCGCATCATCGAGATGCATATCTCTCCGATCAACGTATCGGTACATACGACCGACCCCGAACTACGCTGTAAGATGCTTTCAAACCGATTTGCGGGTGAAAAGCTCTCCTATCTCCGCCGCTTTGCCGACGCGGGTATAACCATCTGCGCGCAGATCGTTCTCTGCCGCGGCATCAACGACGGCGAAAACCTCGATCGCACTCTGCACGATCTTATGGAATACCTTCCCGCGCTTGACAGCGTTTCGATCGTTCCCGCGGGACTTACGAAATACCGCGAAAATCTCCCCCAGCTCACTCTCTTCACCCCCGAGGAGTGCCGTGCAGTTATCAAGCAGGTCGGAGCTTACGGAGATTACTGCATGGAGAAATACGGCACGCGCGTTTTCCTCTGTTCGGATGAATTTTACGTCCGAGGCGGGCTCGAGCTTCCCGACGAAGATTTCTACTGCGGATTTTCACAGCTTGAGGACGGCGTCGGAATGCTCACCTCCTTCACCGCTGACGCTCTGCGCGAGCTTGAATTTGCCGAAAAGGGTGAGGGCGAGCGCAAAGTCTCGGTCCTAACGGGACACGCCGCCTTTGACACCATCTCAAAAGTCGCGCGCATTTGCGAAGAAAAGCACGGCAAGCTCAAGGTGAACGTCATAAAGATCGACAACAAGTTCTTCGGTGAGACCGTTACAGTCGCAGGCCTTCTCACGGGCGGCGACATGATCGACGGCTGCCGCGGAAAGGACCTCGGCGAGGTGCTTTTCATCCCGCGCAATTCTCTCCGCGCTGACGGAGATCTCTTCCTCGACAATCTTGCTCCCGCCGATCTTGAGCGCGAGCTCGGAGTCAAGGTCCGTCCCCTTGAAGGCGACGGCGCGTGCTTCGTTGCCGCACTCTGCGGTTATGAGGTGTAAAATGAAGATCAAGCTTTCAACAATACTTCTTACGCTCGCCATTATTGCGGGCACGCTCGCTGCTTGTTATCCCGTAATGGGTGACGACGGATACCGCACGATGCCGGTCGGCACGGGTACGGATGCTCCCGCACCGCCCATAACCATTCCGCCCGAAGACGTAGCGACAGCTCCCGAAAGCACTACATCACCCGAAGCCACCACCGAAGAGCCTTCGGTCTCTACACCCGAAACAACAGCAGAGCAACCCGAAGTAACGACCTCTCCCGCAACCTCGGAGAGCGAAGAAACAACATCGGCACCGCCCGAAGTCATAACCTTTGAGTTCGATGTTGTCGAGCAAAGCGAGGAGATCGGAAGCGTCGGCAAGGATAAGTGCATGAAGATCATCCGCTATCCCGCGCTGAAGGGACTTGAAGATTCGTCTGCCGAGGCAAAGATCAATAAGCTGATCTCGCAGATCGCGTCTGTCGAATATCAGAACAGACTTCCGAACGTGGGCGATCTTGTCAAGAACGGAACCTACGTAAGCTACGAGATAACCGAAGCTGCCATAACCTACCTCGGTAACAACATCGTTTCGGTGCGCTCGCAAGGTATGATAGATTACAAGGACGACACAAAGGACGAACTTTTCGTCTACTGTAATCTCATTGATCTTTCGACCGGAAAGGACATCACCCTCAAGAAGACCTATTCGGATTTCGGCAAGATCATGACTCTCTTCTCCTCGGGCAAGTTCAAGCAGATCTCGGGAGACAAAACTCTCACCTCCTCCATGACGCCCGCTCAGCTTATCGAGCAATACAAATATTACAGCCAGTACGGCACCTACCCCGAAACCTATTTCACGGGGGACGAGCTCATCATCGTTGTGGAAACGAACTCGACAAACGGCTTCTTCGCCGAGTTTTCGATCTCGCTTTCCGAAGTCAACGACTGCCTCGTTCTGAGTCCGACAAAATAAATCAAATAAATCAAGTTAAGGAAAAAGAAAATGTCAAAACCCGTAATTGCTATAGTGGGCAGACCGAACGTCGGTAAGAGCACACTTTTCAACAAGCTTATAGGCGAACGCCGCGCGATCGTCGAGGACACCCCCGGCGTGACCCGTGACCGTCTTTACGGCGAGACCGAATGGAACGGAAAGCCGCTTATCGTCATCGACACGGGCGGAATCGAGCCCAAGACCGACGACATCATCCTCAAGCAAATGCGGTTTCAAGCAGAGATCGCCACCGAGAGAGCCGACGTCATCGTCTTTATGTGTGACGTTCGCACGGGTCTGACCGCCGATGACCGAGATATCGGGATCATGCTCAAGAAAAGCGGCAAGCCCATCATTCCCTGCATCAACAAATGCGACAGCGTAGGAAATCTTCCCTTGGAATTTTATGAGTTTTACGAGCTTGGCTTCGACTCCGAGCCCATCGCCGTCTCC
>JAZSMP010000319.1:0-5777 GCA_045535915.1 Eubacteriales bacterium
CGCCCTTGGACTTGGACATCTTACCGGAATTGGTGTTCAGGTGAAGCACGTGAAACCAATACTTGCACCAGGGGTGACCAACGTACGCTTCACTTTGGGCGATCTCGTTTGTATGATGGGGGAATGCGTTGTCGATTCCGCCGCAATGGATGTCGCAGTATTCGCCAAGATGCTTCATGGCGATGCAGGAGCACTCGATATGCCAGCCGGGATAGCCGATGCCCCAAGGACTCTGCCACTTGAGCTCCTGGTCGTCGAACTTCGACTTTGTGAACCAGAGCACGAAATCGGCGCGGTTGCGCTTGTTGCCGTCAGCCTCAACGCCCTCGCGTACGCCGACCTCGAGGTCTTCCTCATTGAAGTCGTGGAAAGCGTAGTAGGATTCGAGCTTGGATGTATCAAAATAAATATTTCCGCCCGCTTCGTAAGCGTAGCCCTTCTCGATCAGAGCCTCGATGACGCGGATGAAGTCGTCGATACAGGATGTCGCGGGCTCGATGACGTCGGGAATGCGGATGTTGAGCTTCTTGCAATCCTCGAAGAATGCGTCGGTATAGAACTTTGCGATCTCCATAACCGTCTTCTTCTCGCGCTTTGCGCCCTTGAGCATCTTGTCGTCGCCGGTGTCGCCGTCACTTGTGAGGTGTCCGACGTCGGTGATGTTCATAACGCGCTTGACCTCGTAGCCCGAGTAGCGGAGATAGCGGTCAAGGATATCCTCCATCATGTAGGTGCGGAGGTTGCCGATGTGGGCATAGTGATAAACTGTGGGGCCGCAGGTGTAGATCGAGACTTTGCCCTCCTCGCGGGGCTTGAACTCGTCGCGTGCGTGTGTCAGAGAATTGTAGAGGATCATATTTAAACCGTCCTTTCGGGATATATCTATTATATTATTATAGCAGATAAATTAAGTAATGTCAATATAGAAGTGCAGAGTGCAGAATGCAGAGTGCAGAGTTTCGGTAACTTTTCTCGCAAAGCTCGAAAAGTATTTTATTAAAATAATTTCCGAACAGAGTGAGGAAATTTTCTTTAACTCTGACCTCTGCACTCTTAACTCTGAACTCAATAAGTCGGCGTATCAAGTCTCCACTCGCCGCCCTCGTAGACGAAAGTGAGTGTGACCGTGTGCTCGCCGGTTACAACGGCGAAGTTATCGTAGTCGATATATCTGCCGACAGCGGTGATCTCGATATTGACAAGATCCTCGCGCGAGGGCTTGATTATCTGCATGGTGTCATATTTGTAGGTCTTGTGCTCCTCAAAGAAGGGTTCGAATTCGTTCGATTTGAGAAGATAGAAGCCGTCGATGCTGTCGTCGATGCGGTAGCGGGCGTAGCTGATCTCTGTGCCGAGGGTGAAACCGTCGAACATTGCGGCGTAAACTCCGCCGTAAGCCATGTCGCCCTCCTTCCAGTTTTCGCCCTTGAGGTAGGACTGCGTGTAGACCGACTCGGCAAGCGCCATGATCGATTCGAGGTCCTGGTAGGGGCAGTCAACGCGGACGTAGTCGTAGTTGGTCGGCGACTCCGAGTTGTAGACGTATTCGTACTGCGACTCGTCAAATTCGGTGGGATAGTAGAAATTGCCTTCCTCGTCCTTGTAAAGAGCTTCCGTATTCATAGCTTCGGAGGTTTTTACCGCATACTGCCACTCCCCGTCGCCGATCTTGTATTTGAGAATGACTCGCTCGCCGTCGGTGATGAAGGCGTAGTAGGCGTCATGCTCGGAGAGGTAGACGAGGTTGCCGTCGCCCTCAATGCGGAGGTATGTGGGCAGACCCTCGCCAAAAAAAATATTGTTGACCTCGACCGATTTTTCGATCAGGGCGACAAAGGTGTCCTTGACCGACTCAAGCTCGGGCGGCTTTGAGCAGGACGTGAAAAACGGAACTGCGGCGATAATAGCCAGACAGAGCGAAATTGATTTGATAACTATTTTTTTCATAATTTATCCTCACGGTAATGATATGATTAATTTACAATTGTTTCAGAAAAATCAAGATTGTACAGACTCCGCTACCCCTCATCCGTCGACCCCAAGGGTCGACACCTTCTCCCAAGATCCGGGAGAAGGCTAATATAGCAACTGCGAACATCAGCTACATTTATATAGAACGGATAAAACTTCCAAAATCAATAATATCATAACTCGCAAAAATTTTTGACTGAAACTATTATTTGTATTTGCTTTTACGATACAATTCTTAGTTAAACTATCCAACAATAATCAGAATCATTAAGCGAGGTTATCAATCAGCCTTCTCCCGGATCTTGGGAGAAGGTGTCTCGCTTGCGAGACGGATGAGGGGGGCGCCGTTTGTTCAAATTATTATTCAGAAGATTAAAAGAGTTATCTGCATTATTTATAAAAGGTATCCTTAAATATCGGCAGATTGACTTTTTTGATGAAAAAAGCGAAGAAGCGGAGGGCTCCCGTACCAAACAGGCGGATGCCGAGGCTCATTAAGTGCGCATCGGCTCCCGTGACGATCTTTCGGCGTCCCCTTCCCAGTCTGCGGACGATCTTTTTTGCCGCGCGGTCTGCGCGGGAGGCAAAGCGGTCGACGATATTCGAGCCCTCGTGCGACTTGAAAAGCTCGGTCGCCGTCATGCCGGGGCAAACGGCAGCAACAAAAAGCGACTTGCCGTATTCGAGCGAAAGGCTCTGCGTGAATGAGAGAAGCGCGGATTTGCTTGCCGAATAAGCGGAAGTTCCGGGGAGGGATGCGAGCGCGGCGGAGCTTGCCACGTTCACTATCGCGCCCCGATCGGACTTGAGCAGGAGGGGCAGAAGTGCCGCGCACATTTTTACGTGCGAATGGAAATTGAGCTCCATAACGTGCTCGAGCTCCACTGTTTTCTCGGGCGTAAAATGCGAGAAGGGCGGCAAAATTCCCGCATTGTTTATCAGAATATCGGGTTTAAAGCCGCGTTCATTGATAAAGGTGAGCAGCTTTCGGCGGTCGCAGTCGCTCGTTACGTCGCATACGAAGGGAACGAATCCCTCGCCGACCGCATCCGCCGTCTTTTTCAGCCTTTCTTCATTTCTTGCAAGACCGATGACGGTGCATCCGTACTTTTTGCAGAGAATCGAGGCGATCTCGCGTCCGAGCCCCGATGAAGCACCGCTTATGACGGCGCAGGCTCCGCGGAAGTCGTATTTACTCATCTCCGACCTGGTATTCGGTGATATCCTCTGCGGCAAGCTCGGCACTGTTCAGTCTGCCGTGAGTGCGCTCGAAATACTGAATATTGTTTCGGAGGAGGAAGAGAAACTGATTGTTGATGCTTCTTCCTTCCTTTTTGCTGATGAGCGCGAGCTTACGCATCAGATCCTCGCTCATTCTGATTTCAACTTTACATTCCTTTTTCATAATAAAACTCACTTTCCCAGTCTCTCCGCGACTATCTTTGCCGCGGCATCGACTGCTTTATTTCGCATTTCGGTCATTCTGTCCGAAAGAAGTGTGTCCGATGGCGTGCCCTTGGTGAGCGCATCTGAGATAAGCTCGTGAATGTCGCCCCAGCCAAAGAGTATACCGAGGTCGAGGCGGGAGCTGTCCTCGATCAGTTTAAGCAGATTGCCTGATTCCGCTGCTCCGTTCGCTGTTATATCGGTGCTGACGCCTTCTCTGTATGCGCCCGAGGAGGAGTTGATCGCGCTTATAAGTCCCTTCAGCCTCGTTCCGCTGACTACTCCGACGGGAGCGGCGAGGATAGAGAGGGTCTCGTGATCGAGCGGAACCGAATATATGAGCTCTACGCTTGCCTTCGGGATGGGAAGATATACCTCACCGTTATTCAGCGGAGAGATCTTTTCTACAGTGAAAGCTGCGCTCTTATCGGTTGAAGCAGACGTGAGCTTAAGCGTTTCGCCATATGCTTTACCGAAACGAACCGTATCCGAAAGCGCGCTTGTCGGGATCCCGTTTGCGTTTTTGGTGAATATTTCACCGCCGATTCCGCGGTAAAGGGTGAGCTCCGAGGAGGAACCGAGTGAAAAGCTTGATTCTTTGACGTATGTAAGCAGAAGCTCGGTCGTGAAGTCGCCCGCGAGAGCTTTTGCTATGGGGTCGGACGAGAGCTTCGCACCGTTATATTTCAGCGCGTATGCCGAGGAAATGTCGGACATAAGCGCGTATGAGGAATAGAGATAGATCCCGCCGCCAACTGCGAGGCTTTCGGTGATGCTTTCGCGGATTCCGGGGGCGTTTTCGATATCGATTCCAACGCCCGAAAGGTCCTCGAGCAGACCCGACGAGAGCATTTCGGTGCCGATCAGGGGATCGGTAAGGATGAGGTCGTATTTGTACTCGCCCGCAAGAACGAGATTTTCGATCTTCTCTTTAAGATTATCGGTCTTTGAAAGCTCGATTCCAAGTCCGAAATCGCGCAGAAGCGCACTCTCACGGTCAGAAAGCAGGGGTTTGTATTTTTCCTCGGCGAGACCCGAAAGGATAGCTTCGCCGATGTCGTTTTGCATAATGATGCGGACGGTGTCGGTCGCCTTGGGCGGGTTTGTTGCGGGAGGAGATGTGATTTCTTCGGTGGTTTCGGGGGGAGCGACTACGGAAACGCTTGGTTCTTCTGTCGTTACATCTGTGTAGGTTTCGGTCGTCTCGGGTGCGGTGGTGCCTGCGGTCTCAGCCTCGGTCGTCTCTTCGGGGGTGTTCGAACCCGCGCATGCGGCAACCGAAAGGATCGTGAGAAGTGCAAGCAGCAGCGCCAAAGAGCGGCTGTACTTCTTCATTTTTCTTTCCTTTAATAATTTGTATGAATTAATCGTCGTTTACGACAATTCGCGGCACTCTGCCCGAAACGAGGCTGAGGCATTCGTGGACTATGGTGTTGCAATGGAGAGCGAAATCGAGGCAGGTGACCTTGTCGTCGCCGTAGAAAACGACGGTGTCGCCCTCAGCGGCATCAATACCCTCTACGTCGAGCATACACATATCCATACAGACTCTGCCGATTATCCTGCCTTCTCCGCGCCAGGTGCCGTCGGGAGCGTAGACCGAGACACGGTGGCCTGCGGCGTGACGGAAAACGCCGTCAGCGTAGCCGATTCCGACTGTCGCGGCGGTGATCTCGCGCTCAACCTTGTAGGTGCCTCCATATCCGAGCTCCTCTCCGGGAGTCAGACGGCTGATCCGCGCGATCTTGGCACAGAGCTTGAAGGTGGGGCGCAGACCGAGATCGATCCCGGGCGCGGGACCGAATCCGAAGAGCGAGATGCCGATGCGGGCGGCGTCTCCGAGGTCCTTTGCGGGACGGGTGAAGGCTCCGGGCGAATTGCAGAGGTGGACGACACGGGGGTCGATGCCCTCGAGGCGGATGCGGTTAAGGGTCTCAAAAAATCTGATCGACTGTAGCTCGGTGCGCTTCTTGGCGTGCTCGGAGGTCTCGTCTGCCACCGAGAAATGCGAGAAAACGCCGTCGATCAGAATGCCCTCCATGCGCGAGATCTGCGCAACCTGCGCGGCGGTGACTGCTTTTTGCTCCTCTGTGAAGGTCGAGAAGCCGAGGCGGTTCATGCCCGTGTCGAGCTTGATGTGCGCGCGGACACGTACACCGGCTTCTTTTGCGGCGCGAGAGAGCTTTTTGGCATAGTCGAAGGAGGGAATGGTCTGGATGAGATCGTGGCGTCCGACCTCGCCGATGAGGGCTGGATCGGTTGCACCGAGGATGAGAATATCGGCGCGGATTCCGAGCTCGTCACAGACGCGCTTGGTGCAGAGTGCTTCCTCAACGTTGGCGAGCGCAAACGCGCGGCAG
>JAZSMP010000124.1:0-3418 GCA_045535915.1 Eubacteriales bacterium
GGATTTCACCCGCCAAAGGCGGATTTAACCGAAAAAAGCGTATTGCTTTTCGCAATACGCTTTTTTCTAAACCCCCGCCGAGCCGTGTAACCGCCGCCTCGGAACCCTGCCAAGCAAGGTGGGTGCCTATCATTGGCCTCACTGCTCCCAACGTCCCGCGCATCTGTCGAGACAAGTCAATCGAGGAATGCACGGGGAGGTCTGCAAAACAGCCGCCGAATCTATTTCAGCTCCCTTTAAAATAACGTCGGTTCCACTAATACGGTTAATCACAAACTAAGCAGGATAAATAAACCTGTTCCTGACGCTTACTCTGCGTCGTAGTCGTATTCCGCGCTGAATGCGTCGTCAAATACGCCTGCGATACGCTCGAATTCAGCGTCGTCCTCAATGTCAACGAGCTCTTCGTTGCCGTCGGCATCGGTCACGCTCTTGAGAATGATGTACTCCTCAAAGCCGCCGTCGGGATCAGCGCTTCCTTCGGGAATAAGTGCAAAATACTGCACACCCTTGTCTACGTAGCCGCCGATAAGCTCAAAGCGGACTTCGTTGTCATTTTCGTCGAGAAGAGTTACAATTTCAACTTCTCCTTCATCAATTCCGAGAGGGATATTCTTATCTGCCATTGGTTGTCACCTGTCCTTATGTTTCTATATATATTGTATCCGAAAATATGCGATTTGTCAATGGTAATTTATAGATTTTCAAAAAAATTTTTATTCGCCGAGATCAAGCACGTCGGAGAGAATGTAATTTGACACGAACATACCGTTCGATGAGAATTTGTATCCAGTCTCGTCCTTGATAACGAAGCCTTCGTCAAGATATTCATCAAGTCTCTTGCCGTACTTTTCGGCAAACGAGGTATTGAATCTCTTCTCGAAATCCGAAACCACGATACCTTCGGCAAGTCTCATACCGAGCATGACGTATTCGTCCATGCACTCAGCGGAGTCGATCTTTTCCGACGACGCCACGATATTGATATCGCTGCCGATGATCTCGAGACCGTCGATGTAATCGCGTACGACACGGGTAGTGGAGAATCTTTCGTCCTCGAAATAGGAATGAGCACCCGCGCCGAGTCCGAGATAATCGTCGCAATGCCAATACTTGAGGTTGTGGAGCGACGCCGCACCTCCGCGGCAGAAATTCGAGATCTCGTATCTCTCATATCCGCGGGTAGCAAGATAATCTACAGCATGGCTGTACATCGAGTATTCAGCTTCCTCGCCGGGAAGAACGAGCTTGTCTCGCATTGCGGCAAAGGGGGTGTTATCCTCGATCTTGAGAGCATAAAGCGAGATATGCTCGGGGCCGAGCGAGGCGACTGCTGTCAGCGTCTCGATAAAACTCTGCTCTGTCTGCTCGGGTATTCCGTACATAAGATCAACGCTGATGTTATCGAATCCCGCCTCGCGCGCATCCGCAAAGCAAGCCTTGAACTGCTCAAAGCTGTGGATCCTGCCCAGCGCCTTAAGCTCATTTGCATGCGAGCTCTGGCATCCGATGCTGAGTCTGTTGACTCCGAGACGGCGGAGCTTTTTGAAATATTCGTAATCAGCCGTTGCGGGATTGCACTCTATCGTGAACTCCGCGTTCTTTTCTATCTTGAAATTTCTGTACGCAGAATCAATAATGCGCGCAATACGGCGGATGTCAAGATACGTGGGAGTTCCGCCGCCGATATAGACCGAGTCTACCGAATAATTGCGGCAACGCGAGCTCCAGTCCTCCATCTGCAGGATCAGCGCGTCGGTATAATGCTCAACCACGCCCTTGTTGTTCGGAACAAAGGAGCAGAAATCGCAATAATCGCACTTGCTCTTGCAGAACGGGATGTGTATGTAAAGCCCCAAGGGCTTGCGGTTCTTTTTACCAAACATTAACTTACTCCTTTTTTAATCAAATCCGTTTTTTCGGTGGCTTTGCCGACGAAAAAACACCTTTAAGGCAAGCCTTTTCAAGTGTATCAGTTGTCGTCTCCGAGCTTAAGCACAGCCATAAACGCCTCGGGCGAGACCTGAACCGAGCCGAGCTTACGCATCTTCTTTTTACCTTCCTTCTGCTTTTCAAGCAGCTTCTTCTTACGTGTGATATCACCGCCGTAGCACTTTGCAAGAACGTCCTTACGGAGTGCCTTGACCGTCTCGCGAGCGATAATTCGCGAGCCGATAGCCGCCTGGATCGGTATCTCAAATAGCTGGCGCGGGATATTGTCCTTCAGTCTTTCCGCGATCTTACGCGCTCTCGCGTATGCCTTTTCCTCGTGAACGATGAAGGAAAGCGCATCGACCTGCTCTGCGTTGAGAAGGATATCGAGTCTGCAAAGCTTGGACGCACGGTACTCGTACATCTCATAGTCGAGCGACGCGTATCCTCTCGAGCGCGACTTGAGCGCATCGAAGAAGTTATAAATGATCTCGTTGAGCGGGAGCTCGTAGTGGAGCTCGACGCGGATATTGTCAAGGTACTTCATATCCTTGAAGATGCCTCGGCGGTCCTGGCAAAGATCCATCAGCGCGCCGACGTATTCCTGAGGCGTGATGATGCTCGCCTTGACGATCGGCTCGTACGCCGTCTCGATCTCATCGGGTTGGGGATAATCCGTGGGGTTGTCTATACGGCGGAGCTCGCCGTCCTTGGTCTTGACCTCGTAGATAACGCTCGGCGCGGTCGTGATAAGGTCGAGGTTAAACTCGCGCTCAAGTCTCTCCTCGATGATCTCCATATGGAGAAGTCCGAGGAATCCACAACGGAAACCGAATCCGAGAGCCGTCGAGGTCTCGGGCTCGAATGTCAGAGCCGCGTCATTGAGTTGGAGCTTGAGAAGCGCCTCGCGCAGATCCTCATAGCGCGCGCCGTCCTCGGGGTAGATTCCCGCAAATACCATCGGCTGTACCGCCTTGAAGCCGGGAAGCGCCTCGACGGCGGGAGAATCGGCAAGGGTAACGGTATCACCGACGCGGGTATCCGAAATATTCTTGATCGACGCCGTAAGATACCCAACCTCACCTACCGAAAGCTCACCTCTCGGTTTGAGACCGAATGCCTCCATAGAGCCGACTGCGGTGACTTCAAACACCGCGCCCGTGCTCATAAGCTTGATGCGATCACCCGCGCGGAGAGTACCGTCGATGATACGGATGTAAACGACGACTCCGAGGTAGGAATCGTAATAGGAGTCGAAGATGAGGGCGCGGAGGGGCGCGTCCGCATCTCCCTCGGGATTCGGGATATCGCGTACGACAGCTTCGAGAACGTCGTGGATATTGAGTCCGACCTTAGCCGAGACTGCGGGGCAGTCCTCCGCGGGAATACCGATGATGTCCTCGATCTCGCCCCTGCAACGGTCAACATCGGCGCTGGGAAGGTCGATCTTGTTGATGACGGGAACGATCTCAAGTCCCGCGTCGAC
>JAZSMP010000017.1:0-1633 GCA_045535915.1 Eubacteriales bacterium
TGTTAGTACCAACTATCTCGCCTCCCTCTGAGGAGGGAGGGGGACCGCGGCTTGACCGCGGTGGAGGGAGAGATTATTTAAACTCGCAAAGATTTTCGAACATATAAAAACAGAGCAACGCCAAAAAGACGTTGCTCCGCAAACGAAATCAAAGAGTATTGGAAGAGCCGAGGACGTTGACGATCTTGTGCTTGACCATCTTCTTGACTTCCTCGCGAGCGACCTTGAGGTAATCTCTGGGGTCGAAAGCTGCGGGAGTATTGGTGAGAACGCGGCGGATGCCTGCGGTCATAGCGAGACGGATGTCGGAGTCGATGTTGATCTTACAAACAGCCATCTGTGCTGCGCGGCGAAGCTGCTCCTCGGGAATGCCGACTGCATCGGGGAGCTGACCGCCGAGAGCGTTGATCTCGGCAACGTATTCCTGGGGAACCGAGGACGCACCGTGAAGAACGATCGGGAACTCGGGAAGTCTCTTGCCGATCTCTTCAAGAATATCAAAACGGAGAGGAGGAGGAACAAGAATGCCCTTCTCATTTCTGGTGCACTGTGCGGGTGTGAACTTATATGCGCCGTGGGAGGTACCGATGGAAATGGCGAGGGAGTCAACGCCTGTGCGGGTCACGAAATCCTCAACCTCCTCGGGACGGGTGTAGGAGGAATGCTCAGCTACAACGTCATCCTCAACGCCTGCGAGAACGCCGAGCTCACCCTC
Organism: Eubacteriales bacterium; assembly: GCA_045535915.1. GTDB lineage: Bacteria > Bacillota > Clostridia > Oscillospirales > CAG-272 > CAG-390. Next base: position 716 of record JAZSMP010000017.1, read on the forward strand.
AACAACGCATCCGCGTGCATGGGCGTAGTCAACGACCTTCTTGGTAAGTGCGATATTGTCCTCATAGTCAAAGTGAGAACCGTCGATCATAACGGAGGTGAAACCGCCGTCGATACAGGACTTACAGATCTCAAAATCTGCGCCGTGGTCAAGGTGAAGAGCGAAATCAACGCCGCTGTCCTCAACTGCCGCGCGGGCAAGACCCATAAGGTATGCGTGCTTTGCGTACTTACGTGCGCCTGCGGATACCTGAAGAACTACGGGGGACTTTTCCTCAGCAGCTGCCTCAGTGATAGCCTGGATGATCTCCATGTTGTTGATGTTGAAAGCGCCGATAGCGTAACCGCCGGCATAAGCCTTCTTGAACATTTCCTTGGTTGTTACAAGTGCCATTTTTTGTCTCCTTGTGAGTTAATTTAATTCACTTTATATTGTACACTTTTTTTGTTAATAAATCAAGACTTTCGGGGAAGTTTGTTGGATTATTTAAGAAAAAAACAGTAAATTATAAAAAAGCATTGACAAAAACAAAAAAACAGTGTATAATAATAACGTAGGAGCACCGATACGGTTGCTTCCCAAATGATTATCATAAAGATAACCGTCTTATGTGGAAGTTAGGCGGTTATCTTTTTTTGTTTCTGAAACAGGCTATAATGGCAATTACGAGGGTAGCGATCTCAATCAAGTCGCGCCATGTAACAAAATCCATATTACCACCTCCCTCCTTACGGAGGAAGGCAAAAAGACTACACTTCCTCCGAAATAGAAGGAAGCAACCGCACCGTTATGGTATTCCTACGGGCTTACGCCACGCATATTATATTATATCACGAATTAAGATTAATTGCAAGCGCTCTTTAAATAAAGAAGAACAACCTCGCGGTCGCTCAGAGTACTGACAAACCCATATTCAAA
>JAZSMP010000366.1:0-15415 GCA_045535915.1 Eubacteriales bacterium
TCGGGACTTACCGCAGATTAATTCCCCCAGTAAAACCCAAAATCCAAAACCCCGCATCCGCGTTTTCGGGGATGCGTTGTTTTGTAAATTATAAAAACGCCTCGGGTTTGCCCGAGGCGTTTGAATTATAAAATTATTTAAGCATAGAAGCGAGAGTGGGCTCTGCTGCTACGAGAGCATCGGAGATGAGAGAAGCGTCACGTCCGCCCGCCATAGCGTTATCGGGACGTCCGCCGCCCTTACCGCCGGTAACGGCTGCAACTGCGGAAACGATCTTGCCTGCGTGTGCGCCTGCCTTGACAGCATCGGCACCGCAAACGGTGATGAAGTTGAGCTTGGAATCGGTGTTGACAGCAAGAACTGCAACAACGTCGGCGCGGCTTGCCTTGATCTCATCTGCGAGAGAACGCGCAACCTCGATTGCCATACCGTCGAAACGAGCGGTGCATAGGCTTACACTGCCGACCGCCTTTGCGCCTGCGAGGAGAGAATCGAGCTTGGTAGCCGCGAGCTTCTGGTTAAGAGATTCGATCTCGCGCTTTGCAGCTGCAAGCTCTGCTACGGTAGCAGCTGCCTTCTTTGCAACGTCTGCAGGATTCTGAACCTTGAGCTCACGTGCGGTTTCGTTAATAAGAGCGTCCTTCTGGTTGATAAGCTCAAGAACGTTAAGTCCGGTAATAGCCTCAATACGTCTTACACCTGCTGCAACCGAGGACTCGGAAATGATCTTGAACAAGCCGACCTCGCTTGTGTTGGCACAGTGTGTACCTCCGCAAAGCTCGGTGGAGAAGTCGCCCATCTTGACCATACGAACGGTCTTGCCGTACTTTTCGCCAAAGAGGGCCATAGCACCTTCCTTCTTTGCGGTCTCAATATCGGTCTCCTTGGTTATAATGGGAGAAGCAAACATGATCTGCTGGTTAACGTACTCCTCGACCATTGCTATTTCCTTGGCGGTGAGTGCCTGGAAGTGGCTGAAGTCGAAGCGGCAGATCTTGTCGCTTACGTAGGAGCCTGCCTGCTCAACGTGATCGCCGAGAACCTTGCGGAGAGCCGCCTGAAGAAGGTGAGCCGCCGAGTGGTTACGCATAATGTTCTGGCGGTGGTAAGTGTCCACGATAACTCTGACGGTGTTACCGACTTTGAGGGTACCGTTCAGAATTTTTGCCATATGAATGTAAACGCCGTCAGACTTTTGGGTGTCATTGATTCTGGCATAAGTGCCGAAAGTGGTTCCATCAGAGATGGCGCCCATATCACCGATCTGGCCGCCGCCCTCGCCGTAGCAGGGGGTCTTGTCCAGAATTACGGTGACTTCGCCCTCGGATACCTCGTCAACGGGCATATCGTCAACGATCAGAGCGATGACCTTAGCCTCAGCGTCCCAGCTGTCGTAGCCCACGAATTCGGTCTTGGGCAGATCGGCAAGCAGATCCTTGGACGAATCCGACCAGCCGCTGATATTTCCGCGCGCTGCTCTTGCTCTCGCTCTCTGCTCCTGCATAAGAACCGTGAAGCGGTCATTGTCGATGGAAATGCCAGCCTCCTCAGCGATCTCGCGGGTGAGGTCGATCGGGAATCCGAAAGTATCGTAAAGCTTGAATACCTCGTCGCCCGAGATAGTGGTCGAGTTCTGCTCCTTTGCGGTTGCGATAAGACCCGAAAGGATGGAGAGACCTGCATCGATGGTAGCGTCGAAGCGTTCCTCCTCGATGGAGAGGACCTTCTTGATGTAATCGGCTCTTGCGGAAAGCTCGGGATATGCGCCGCAGCTTTCGCCGATAGCAACCTCGACTACGTCAACAAGGAAGGGATGATTGATTCCGAGGAGCTTACCGTGGCGGCAAGCGCGGCGGATGATACGACGGAGCACGTAGCCTCGACCCTCGTTGGAGGGGATAACGGTATCCGAGATCATAAACATTGCGCTGCGGACGTGGTCGGTGATAACGCGGATGGAGATGTCGTCCATTTTGTCGTCGCCGTACTTCTTGCCCGAGATAGCGCAGACTTTGCCGATAACCTTCTGAATGGTGTCGACCTCGAACATGTTGTCAACGCCCTGCATTACACATGCGAGACGCTCAAGACCCATACCGGTGTCGATGTTTTTCTGCGCGAGTTCGGTGTAGTTGCCCTGACCGTCATTGTTGAACTGGGAGAATACGTTGTTCCAGATCTCCATAAAGCGGTCGCAATCGCAACCGGGCTTGCAATCGGGAGAACCGCAACCGTACTTTTCTCCGCGGTCAAAGTAGATCTCGGAGCAGGGACCGCAGGGGCCGGAGCCGTGCTCCCAGAAATTGTCAGCCTTGCCGAGGCGTACGATACGCTCTTCGGGAACGCCGATCTTGTCGTGCCAGATGTGGAAGGCTTCGTCATCCTGCTCATAGATCGATGGCCAGAGAAGCTCGGAGGGAATCTCGAGAGTTACGGTAAGAAATTCCCATGCCCACTCGATAGCCTGCTCCTTGAAGTAGTCGCCGAAGGAGAAGTTACCGAGCATTTCAAAGAATGTGCCGTGGCGTGCGGTGTGGCCAACTCTCTCAAGGTCGGGAGTGCGGATGCACTTCTGACAGGTGGTGACACGGTTGCGGGGAGGCTCTTCCTCGCCGGTGAAATATTTCTTCATAGGTGCCATGCCCGAGTTGATAAGAAGAAGCGATTTGTCGTTATGGGGAATGAGGGGGAAGGACGGCAGACGGAGATGCCCCTTGGATTCAAAGAAAGCAAGGTACTTCTCGCGAATGTCGTTAAGGGATGTCCATTGCATGACTGTATATCCTTTCGATAAATAAAATACATAGATAAATTATTATATCACGATTCGTGGAAAAAGTCAATAAAAAGGTGTGAATAATGCTTTATAATTTGCATTTATATTGACTTTTTGGTATATTTGTGCTAAAATATTATCAGTTTATCGGAAAAGCCAAAAAAGAGGTAATAATTAATGGGTATTATTTTAGTGGTAATTCCGCTACTCCTTGCGGGTCTTATGGTTGCCTGGGGATTTTTGATCGGAACAAGGAACGTGATCATTCGTATCGTCGGCGTTGGAATAAGTCTGCTTGCCGCGATAGGAACGGTAGTCGTTGTTAAAAATCTCGGATTTTCAAGCGTTTCGCCGATTCTTAGCACACTCCTTTCGGGAAGCGAGTTCGGGGATTCGGTATTGGAGTTTCTTGAGTCTGCGGAGATGCTGGGCGACGCCATGGTTTCGATCGGCACCGCATTTGCGGCTCCGCTCGTATTTGCTGTGGCATTCATAATATTTGCAGTTATAACCTGGGTTATCGGCTGGATCGTGGGACTGATCATCATGCTCATCGGTTCGGACGGAGAAAGAAAAAAACGTTCTGCGGCGGTTATCATACCTTGTGCAGTAGCTCAGGCGTTGCTTACCGCGTTTGTACTTATCACACCTGTGGCGGCGTACGGAAATTTCGCCGGCGAGATTATGGGCAGGCTGGATACTGACTCTGAAGATGACACGGCTGACCTGATCGTTAAAACGATCGATGATCTTGAATCAACTCCCACTATCGCTGTTTACCGTGTTGTCGGAGGAGATGCCGTTTGCGATTGGCTGACTTCCTTCAAGATCGGCGGAGAAAAGAGTGATCTTGCGAGCGAAGCGGGTGCGATCGGCAGAGTTGTCGGGGATGTAATTTATCTTTCCGATCATAAGATTACCGAATATGGCGAAGACGAGGCGGATGCTCTCCGCGATCTCAGCGACAGTCTTTCGGATTCCGTTATTCTTCCCGCACTTGCGGGCGAGGTCGTATATTCTGCTACGGATGCGTGGCTTGAAGATGAAAACTTTTTCGGCGTTTCAAGTCCCGATCTCGATGAGATGGGAGCGGAAATCTTCGGCGAGACGTTTGCTCATCTCCTTCAGATATTCCATGACGATGCACGAGATCACGACTCCTTCTGCGCAGATCTTGATACGGTAGCGAATACAGTGGTAATTCTTGCTGAGGATGGAATTTTCCGCAGCATGGGAGAGGGCGGAAATGCTCTTTTTGACAAGCTGAGCAGCGGTACGACCGTACGCAAGCTCATTGCCGAATTTGATTCGAACCCCGGTTTTAAGGTGCTTATCGGCGACGTTACCAATATTGGTATGCGCGCCATAGGTACTGCGCTCAACTTTCCCGAGAATGCCGAAGAAATTTATTCTGACTTTACGGGAAGTATCGCGGATGAGCTTACCGCACTCAATTCTTCGGGAAAGACCGATGAAGAGAAGTGCACCGAGCTTACCGAAAAGATCAAGGATGCTTTTGCGGAAGCCGAGATTGAATATGAGCTTGACGACGAGGTCGTGAAGCTTTACGCGGAAAAGATAGTCTCGGATTTCGGCTCTGTCGGTGAGATTACGGAAGAGGATATTGCAGAATACTTCCGTGCTTATACCGAAGGAGAAAAGTGATTTCAGAATAGTTTAAGGGCAGCTTCGCGCTGCCCCTTTTTTATTTCTTTTTATCCTCGATCGACATAATGATAAATCCGCCCATGACGGTGACGGCAAGTACGACGCCTATCTCGGGGCAGTTCAGTGTGTCAAATACGGCACAGTCGAGAACCCCTACGATCAGCGTGACGAGTGATGCGATAAATGCTTTCCCATTATATTTATTTTCTTCCTTTAATTTTTGAAATGATTTCATCGCTGTCGCAGGAGGTGGTGTCGATCGGAAGTTTGATGGGCATCGAGCCCTCGGGGGAGAGAATAAGATACTGCATATTCTTTTTGCCTTCCGCGGTCTCGACCGTGAAGTCCTCGACGGCATAGGTGGTTCCTATTGGGAGAGAATACTGCTTTTTCGTGACCTTGGGTGCGCCGTCGCCGGTCTCGCAAAAGTCGATTTCGGTGAGAGTCAGATCGAAATTCTCGCGACCGAACTCGAATTCCGAGATGGTGTAGAAGCTCGAACGGAGTTTGCGATCTTTGCCGAGTTTTGCGTAACCGCGTCCCGCGTCGTAGAGTTTCAGGCTGTATTTTGCCTTGGGAGTGATCTTGTTTTTCTCGATAAACTCTTTTACGTGCGCATCGTAGCCGTCATCCTTGACCTTTTTTGAGGTTATTGCTATATAGGCAATGATACAGCTTCCGCCGAGATAGAGACCTATCATCGAATAATACCAATAGACCAAAAGATAGAAGAGGACGAATGCCGCCATGCCGAGGACTCCGCCTCCGAAAAGCGCGCCTTCGAGTTTGTCGCGATTCTTCTGAGTGAAATACCTTGTGGGGATATTCTGCATGTTTTTTGTTTTTGCCATAATGATTCTCCTTTGTTATGTTGATATAATTATATCATAAATTTTTTCGTTTTAGGAAATTGAGGATAAACAGTGTTTTTTCAGGTTTAATCAGTTATTTTGATTAAATTATACCAGTAATTTGGGATAAATTCAATAACCGCGTAGTTGAGATGTGCTAACGCATAAGTTTACTCCTCGTTTAGTAAGTGTCGGGAAAGTTAAAAAGGTTTGGTCCGGAATGCAATTTTCGTAATATTTTTTCACGTCGGCGAATAAGATTTATCAGCAGACAAGCGTGGGGGAGAAAATGAACGATATACCCGAATGTATAAAACTTGCGTTGCCGCACAGGGTCGGCGGAGAGATCATAAATGCCGCCAAAAAGCTCGACCGAGTTGAGGAGATTCGTCTGCATTGCGGAAGACGGACGACACTTACTTCGCTTGGCAAGAACGTGGCAACGCCGGCCGTGCTGAGCAGAAGCGAGATGGACGCGGTGCTGATGCGCCTTTGTGAGGGCTCTGTATACGCCTACCGCGATACGATAGCCGAGGGGTATATCAGCCTGCGCGGCGGAATACGCGTCGGCGTGTGCGGCAGAGCGGCGCTTTCGGGCGGCAAGATATGCGGAGTTTACGACATTGATACGCTCGTCATAAGAATACCGCATCCGTCTCCTCCGCTCGGAAAAGAAATAATCGATCTGATGAACGAGGGCGGTTTTACAAGCGGCGTGCTCATCTATTCGCCGCCGGGTGTAGGAAAGACAACGCTTCTGCGCTCGCTTGCCATTATGCTTTCCTCGGGAAAAGAAGCGAGGCGGGTCAGTGTCATAGATACGCGCGGTGAGCTTGCCTATTCGCTCGATTCGCCGATGCTCTGTATTGATCTGCTTTCGGGATATCCGAAGCACGTGGGGTTGACGCTTGCGTCGCGTACTCTCGGAACAGAGGTCATGATCTGTGATGAGATCGGAAGCCGTGCCGAGGCGGAGGCTATATGCGAGGCGCATAACTGCGGTGTTCCCCTGATAGCAACGGCGCATGCCTCGTCTGTCCGCGAGCTTCTCGGACGCGCGGGTGTGGGAATGCTGCACCGCGCTGGCACTTTCGGTGCGTACGTCGGTATTTCAAGATCGGGGAATTTTTCCTTTGTCTACGACATCTGCAAGAGGGAGGACGCTGATATTGCTTACCTTGAATCTCGCGGCTAAACTTGCGGGGTGCGCTCTCTTGTTTTCGTCTGCCGCCGCAGTAAGTATCCGGGATAAAAAAAGAGACGGTGAAAGACTACGCCGTCTTCGCGCACAGATTTCATTTGTCCGCTTCATACGAGACAGGATCGAGCGATTCCTCTCACCGATTGGGGATATTATCAAGGATTGTGACCGTGATCTTCTTTCCGACGTGCTTATCGGATGCGAGGGCGGCGAGTTCTTTGATACAGACGGATTGCGCGCGATGCTTGCTTCGGGCATTTACTACTCAGACGGCGGAAAAATATTCGATTCTTTTCTTAGGGCGCTCGGATCATCCTACCGCGAGGAAGAGGTGGCGGATTGTAATTCATGCATAAAAGACCTTGAAGCGCTTCTGCATAAACTGGAGGCAGACCTGCCGAAGGAAAGAAAAAGCCGCGGCGTGCTCCGCTTTTGCTTTGCCGCCGCGATCGTTATAATACTGTTTTAGGAGGAACGAAATTTGGATATAACCTTGGTTTTGAAGGTGCTCGGCGTCGGCATACTCGTCGGCGTTTCGGGACAGATACTTTCAAAAACCGGAAGGGACGAGCAGGTGACGTGGCTGACGGTGTCGGGGATCGTGGCGGTTCTTCTCATGCTGATAAACGAGATCGCGGGATTGCTCACGACTCTGCGCGGAATATTCGGACTCTGATGGGATTTGATACGTACAAGCTCTGCGGAGTAGCGCTGATCTCCTCCGCGGCGGTCTTTTTTCTGCGGAATATCAAGAAGGAATACGAGGTGCCGCTGACGCTTGCGGGAAGCATTCTGCTTATCGCCGCGGCATTCGGGATGGCTGAACCGATAGTCGGATATATAGGTGACCTTTCGGAGTCTCTGCCTGTGGCGGGCGAGGCTTTGGCAGTTCTTATGCGCGCGGTCGGAATTGCAATGCTGACTCGTGTTGCGGCGGATATATGCCGCGATATGGGAACGCCGTCGGTTGCCGCATCACTTGAACTTACTGCAAGACTGGAGATCGTAGTGTTGACCCTTCCGCTTATCTCGTTGCTCCTTGACAGCATCCGTTCTCTTTTTGCCGAGGCGGGACTGTGAGAAAAATACTGCTTTTGCCGTTATTTGCTTTGGCGATGATGATGTTTTTTGCAGGACATGCCGCCGCTGTGGGCCTTCCCGAAGAATACCGTGATTTTTATGAGTCGATCCCCGATGATGTCTCCGAAATGCTTCCGAGCGGTATTTTTTCTGATGATGCGGGCGAAGTTGCCGAGTCGTTGACGGATGCGCTGTCACCGAAGTCTATGCTCGGATTGGTGCGGGATCTTTTGGTAGGGAGTATGCCAAGCGCGTTTTCGCTCTTTTGCATGCTCGTCTGTCTGATGATTCTCGCCGTTCTGATGAATGCCTTGGCAGATACCTTCTCGGGCGCGGGAATGAAAAATGCGGTGACTTTTGCTTCCTCGCTCTGTACGTCCGTGATCGTTGCCGCGATGCAATTTTCGCGCATCACGGCGGCAGGAGGATTTTTTCAGCGGATATGTATTATTATGAATTCGGTCATACCCGTTATGACCGCGCTTTATATCGCAGGAGGGAACACCGCCGCCGCGGCTGTCAACGCGTCATCATTATTGATACAGCTCAATCTTATTGAGCTTGGCGCGACGGCATTGGTTCTGCCCGCGGTATGCGCCTGCATGGCTCTGACGCTCGCTGATCCCTTCAGAACAGGCGAGGGCTCGCTTTCGGGGATAGTAGGATCGATCAAGCATACTCTCACATTCGTTTTCGGACTCTGCGGGACTTTGCTCATGGCATCTCTTGCGGCGCAGAACGTTATTGCCGCCGCGGGCGACAATGCGGGCGCGCGGGCGGTGAAATTTCTTGCGGGAAATATGATACCCGTTGTCGGCTCGACTGTGGGCGATACGCTCCGTACTCTTGCGGCGTCGGTCAGGCTTCTTCGTGGAACGGTGGGGGTAGCGGGAATATTGACTCTGGCGATCTTGCTCCTGCCTTTTCTGATCGAACTCTTGCTTACCCGTCTCGCACTCAATAGCGCGGCGGCGGTTGGGGAGATGCTCGGATGTAAGAGTCTCGTCAAGCTCAGCCGTGAGATCGCGTCACTATACGGCTACGTTATTGCCGCGGCGGCGATGGCGTCGGTGCTTTGCGTGCTGTCGCTGACGCTCTTTGCCGTAGGCTCAACCGCTATAGGAGGGCTCGGCTGATGGGGATCGGAGAATATTTTATGAGCGTTATTTCGGCGTCGGTGATAACGGCTTTGATCGCTATGTTTTTCGCCGATGAAAAGACAACGCTTTCGAAAGGAATCAATACCGCTTGCTCGCTATTTCTTCTCTGCGTGATCGTTTCACCGATTTCGTCTCTCATCGCGCGCGCAAGAGAGAGAATGGATATCGACGACATAGGTATCGGAGCTGATGAAAGCGCAGTTTCGGCAGAAGAAGCGCTTTATGCATCGCTTGGAGCTGTATCGGGCGAGAGAATTGAAGAAGCTTTGCGGCTTTATATTGCAGAGAGCGCGGATATCGACGCAAATGATCTTGAAGTCCGCGCGGAAGTGAGTGTGTCGGGTGGAGAAGTGGTGCTGAACCGTGTGATACTCTGTCTTTATTCAGACGCGAGATGGAGCGATCCGCGTGCGCTTCGGGATGCCGTCGGCGAACTGACCGACGCGGAATGTCTTATTATTAACGGTGAATAGAATGAAAAATAAATCTACAATATTAATAATTATCGGCGCGGTGATAGGAATTCTTTTGCTGTTGGTCGGCAGTTTCGGAGGAAAAAGCGAGACCTCGGCTCTCTCCGAGACCGATGAGATCGAGGCGTATTGCCGATATCTTGAAGAGCAGGCGGTGAGGCTTTGCGAGAGTGTCAGCGGTGTTTCAAACGTCACGGTCGCACTGACGCTTGAGGGCGGTTTTGAGCAGGTCTACGCCGCCGATAAGACCGTAAACGGAAGCGGGCAGAGCACCCAGCATGTAAAGCTCGGAAGCGGGAGTGCGGCGGAGCTGTGTGCGGTCTCGGTTGCGTCCCCGAAGGTTGCGGGGATAGGCGTGACCTGCACCGGCGGTCGCGACGACAGTCTGCGAGCCGAGCTGACGGCTCTGCTTTCGGCGGCTTTCGGCGTCGGAGCGAATAAAATATATATAACCGAGTAGGAATATTTCGAAGGCTCGGACAATATTATTTAATGCAGACCAAATCAGATTCACGGAGGAAAGAAGATGAACAAAGAAGAATTCGGCGAGATGATGAAGGACTTTTTCGCCAAGCTTGGTAAGCGCAATCTCATTATTATTTGCAGTGTACTGCTCGTTGGCGTTATTGCGGTCGCAGCCTGGGCTCTGATCCCTGCGGACAACGAAGGCGATCTGCCCTCGGGCGGTGACGGCGGCGCGGAAGACACCCAAGACGTCGGCGCACAGAATGAGAACGACAGCTATTTTGCCGCATCCCAGCTCAGCCGTCAGAAGGCGAGAGACGAGGCTATGGAGGTTCTCCAGAGCGTAGTTGAGGATGAAAACTCGAACGAAGAGGCGAAGGCTACCGCTCTTGCCGATATCGCGAGAATGGCCGAGGACATGGAAGCCGAGGCGAACGTTGAGACTCTCGTTATGTCGAAGGGGTTCGCACAATGTGTTGCCGTCATATCCGAAAGCGGCATCAGCGTAGTCGTTGACGTCCCCGATACCGCTCTTACCGCCGCTCAGATCGCGCAGATCAACGCAATCGTTTACGAGCAGACGGGAATTACCCCCGATAAGACGGTTATCATTGAAAAATGAGCGGCAAAAATTATTTTGCCGCTTCGAATACCGCCAAAGGTTTTGTTTCGTATTTTGATGAGAATTTTCGGGGCAGAGCGGATAGGTGCTACATAATCAAGGGCGGTCCCGGCACGGGAAAATCCCGCCTGATGCATGAAATGGCAGATGCATTTCTGCAGGCGGGCGGAGAGGTCGAGTATTATTACTGCTCGTCCGACCCATCCTCTCTTGACGGACTTTACGTGACTTGCGACGGTTATTCCATCGCGGTCATGGATGGCACGGCTCCGCACGCCGAGGATATTTCATCCCCCGGCACCGAAGACAATCTCATTGACCTAGGACGCTTCTGGGACTCGCGGATACTGCGATCGTGCAAGAACGAGATAGATTCACTGGTTCGGAAAAAGAAAACCGCATATGCTTCGGCATACCGCGCGCTTTCGGCTTACGGAACTCTGACCGAGGCGGCGGATACTCTGGCACTCGAGGCTGTTGATGTTGCGGCAATTTCAGACGAATGCGCGAAGATTGCCAGGGATATGCGCGGAGAGGGATTTTTGCGCACGCCTATATCAGCGGTGGGTATGAAGGGCATGGTGTCCTTTGACAGCTTTTCGGAAAGCGCGCAGTTGGCACTTTCGATCATCGACAGCCGCGGTTACGGCATATCCCATATCTATTTTGACAGTCTTGTCCGCGCGGTCGGCACAGGCAGAGTCGCGCCTCATCCGATTATTCCGTCAAGATACTGCGCCATTCTCGCGGGAGGCGTTTCGATAACCGAGAGACAGCCGCTTTCGGCTGACGATAAAGCTCTTGACGTTGCGGAGTTTGTTGACCGATCGGTCTATCTCGAGCAAAAGGAACGTATCGAGCACTTGCGAAGCCTCGCTGATGGTTCGCTCGGCGAAGCACTCGGTTTTTTCGCCGAAGCCGGCGAGGCGCATATGAAGATCGAGGAGATTTTCATATCCGCCATGAATTTTGCCGAGAAAGAGGCATATTCGCGAGATCTTTGCGATAAAATCCGCAAAGGGGACTTGTAAGTTTACGAAATTTATGATAAAATAATACCGACGTCCTGTTTCCGGACGTCGGTATTATTATGTAAATGAATTAAAGAGCCTTTACGATAGCTTCGGTATCGCGGCAGATAACGAGCTCTTCGTCGGTGGGGATGACGTATACGGCAACCTTTGAGTCGTCGGTAGAGATCTTTACGATGTTGGGCTGACGGAGGGTTACGTCGTTGACTTCCTTGTTGATCTTGATTCCGAAGTATTCCATGTCCTCGCAAACGATCTCGCGGAGACGGGGATTGTTCTCGCCGAGACCTGCGGTGAATACAACTGCGTCAAGGCCGTTCATGATTGCGGTATAAGAACCGATGAACTTCTTGATCTGGTGCTTGAGCATATCAACAGCGAGCTTGGAGGTCTCGTAGTTGGGATCGGAGGGACCGTTCGCGATAGCCTTCTCAAGGTCGCGGGAGTCGGAAGAGAAGCCCTTGGTCAGACCGATGTAGCCGCACTTCTTGTTCATGTAGGAAGAAACTTCATCTGCACTCATGTTTTCCTTCTGCATGATGTAGGGAACGATTGCGGGGTCGATATCGCCGCAACGAGTTCCCATAAGAACGCCTGCAAGGGGAGTGAAGCCCATAGAGGTGTCCATAACCTTGCCGTCCTTGACAGCGGAGATGGAGGAACCGTTACCGATATGGCAGGTTACGATCTTGGTACCCTCAGCCTTGCCGCCGAGAAGCTTGATCATCTCGCCCGCAACGTAGCGGTGAGAGGTGCCGTGTGCGCCGTAACGGCGGATGCCGTGCTTTTCGTACATATCGTAAGAAAGACCGTACATATAAGCCTCGGGAGCCATCGACTGATGGAATGCGGTGTCAAATACGAGAACCTGGGGTACATTCGCCATAACTGCGAGACAGCCCTGGATACCCTGGATGTGCGCGCCGGTGTGGAGAGGAGCGTAGTCATAGCAGAGCTTGAGCTTCTCGAGAACCTCTTCGGTGAGGAGCATCGACTCGGAGAAGTAGTAGCCGCCGTGGACTATTCTGTGGCCTACAGCCTCGATCTCGGACATGTCTTCGATAACGCCGATCTCTTTGTCGGTGAGTGCGTCGATTACGATACGTACAGCGTCGGTGTGAGTGGGAATAGCAAGCTCCTTTTCGGTGCGAGTGCCCTGAACAAGATTCTTGTGGTCGAGAAGACCGATCTCCTGACCGATACGCTCACAGATACCCTTTGCCTTGACCGAATAGTCTTCGGTGTCAAAGAGCTGATACTTCAGTGAGCTCGAGCCTGCGTTTACAACGAGTAATTTCATTTGGAACATCCTCCATATAAGAAAAATAATAATAACTAATATATTATACTACAACTTTTTGTTTTTTTCAAGTCTTAATGGCAAAAATACTTAAAATTAAGGGAGATTTACCCATAAAAATGAAAAACGTCGGTATAATTTGCGAATACAACCCGCTTCACGGCGGTCATAAGTATATGATCGAGACTCTCCGCTCGATGGGTGCCGAGAGGATAATATGTCTTATGAGCGGAAACTGCGTTCAGAGGGGCGACTTTGCCGTTATCCCGAAGAACCGTCGCGCTCTCTCGGCGATAGAGGCGGGTGCGGACGCGGTCTTTGAGCTTCCGTTCCCCTATTCTGCCGCAGGTGCGGAGTTTTTTGCAACGGCGGGAGTCGATATATTGAACCGACTCGGCGTCGACACGATCGCATTCGGCTCCGAGACGGGCGACGTCGAAAAACTCCGCGAGGTTGCGGAGAGAGCAGAGCTTTTTGTTCCGTCCGCCGATAAAAACATCGGTACAGCGGAGGATTACTTTTCCGCGCTCGGAAAGGATTACGATCCCAACGATATCCTCGGCATAGAATATCTCAAAGCGGGCAAGAAGCTTGCGCCGAAGGTCGAATTTGTGACGATCAAGCGTGAGGGCGCGGGATATCACGGCGAGGCAGAAAAGGGCGCGTATCCATCCGCAACCGAGATCAGACTTGCGATAGCGGAGGGTGAGCTCGGTAAATACAACGATGTTCAGCTCCCGCCCGAATCAAGACGTGCGAACGAAGCCGCGGCGGCGGAGGGCGAGATCGCTTATCTGAAAAATATTGAAAGCGCTGTACTTTCCTTCTGGAGACTTTGCGATATCGAAAAGGTTTCCGAGTGTGCCGAATGCGGCGGCGGAGTGGCGCAGAGGATAATGAGCGCGGCGCGTGCATCGTGTAGTCTTGAGCATATGATAAGCGTTATGGCGACAAAGCGATACACCGATTCGCGCCTGCGCAGAGCTGTGATCTTCGGCATGACCGGGGTAAAGAGGTGGGATCTGAAAGAGCGTGCAGCGTACGTAAATCTTCTTGCGGCGAACGAAAAAGGACTTGGATTCGTGTCCGGCGTAAAGGATATCGCGGTGCTCTCAAAGCCTTCCAAGATACCTGACGGCGTGCGTTCGATCCGTCAGTTTACACTCGGTCAGCGTCTCGAATCTCTATATACTCTGGCAATGACATCCCCCCGTGAAAGCGGAACTTTTCTCAGGCAAAGTCCCACAATAGTTAAAATTGATCAAAATATTAATAAATCGGAAGAAAATTGAAAATCGGATTGACTTTTCGCGGAAAATGTGATACAATATAATATATTATGCCGACTTGTCGGCAAAAACTCATTTGGAGGTAAGCCATGGCAAACGAAGAAAAATTTGCCCCTATCGAGGGAAAATATCTGACCTATCTTGACCAGCCCCTCGTCCGCGAAGGTCATACGATCTGTTACGGTGACAAGAGCGAAAAGTGCTTCCTGATCCTTGAGATAATGTCTTATAAGAAAGAGCATGGCCGCGATATTCCCGATAACATCCTCATCCAGGTGGTTGATTCGAAGGACCCGGGTAAGATCATCAAGCAGGGCGACAAGAGCGGACTGCATAATGCCCTTACAATGGGTATGATCTGGCTTGAGAGAGCAAACAGATCCTGACTGTAAAAGGACCATTCAAAATGAAAGAGCACAAAAAAGACTCTCGGCTTTTGCGGATACTTTCGCTTATGGCGATTCTTGTTCTGCTTTTTTCGTCGGTCGGATGTGAATACGTTTTCGGTCTCGGTACGGGTACAGAGTCTCCCGAATCGGGCGGAGAGGATATTCCCGGCTCAGCCGATGAAACTACCGCTCCCACTCCCGAAACGACCGATCCCAACGTGACCGAGGATCCTGTCGGAAGCGTAACCGATGCACCCGAGACCACGAGAGCTCCTGAGACAGACGAGCAAGGACAGATCATCACATATATTGATCCGCTGACGGGTCTGCGCCAACTTTACGACAGCTCGAATGTCCGTCCTGTTTCTCTTGTTTTTGACAACGTTAGCGTGGCATCTCCCCAGAGCGGAATTTCAAAGATGGATATTCTGATCGAAATGATGGTCGAGGGCGGTATATCGCGACTTGTCGGTATCACGAACGATTACGTTGACCCCGACGGCAACGGAACGCTTGACGTTTTCGGTCCCATCCGTTCGACAAGACCTTATATGATCAGCTTCTCACAGGCATTCAAGACTCTCATGGTCGGTGCCGGAGGAAGTCCTCAGGCGTATGAGATGATCAAGAATCTCAGACTCCAGTACGTTGACGGAGTCAACGACCGTTATGCGCTCCCGAACTTTTACCGTGACGTTGAAAGAAAAGATAACGATGGCTACGAGCACTCGCTGATGGTCTACGGAAAGGGAATAGAAAAGTTAGCGGAGATCAATTCCTACCCGCTGACGCAAAATACTTCAAACGCTTTCAACTTCATTGACGAAGGCAAGTCGATGTATCTTTCGGGCGGTTCGGCGACCCACGTTATTCTCAAGTACTCGCTCTATCAGCAAGTACAGCTCGTTTACAGCAGCCAGACGGGAACGTATTACCGTTATCAGCATGGCGACGTTCCGCATCTTGATGCTGAAAACGGCGAACAGCTGAATTTCAGAAACGTACTTATCCTCTTTGCGCAGACAAACAACATCGAAGGCGATACCGAGGGCAGACTTAACGTCCAGGCCACGGGCGCCGGCGAGGGTTATTACATCTCGGACGGAAGAT